>JBJTJS010000145.1:0-4885 GCA_046096085.1 bacterium | reverse complement strand
CCCTCGGCGGGGACGACGTCGTGCTGGAGCGCCGGGAGATCGACACTGGCCTCGGCGACACCGCCGGCCGACTTGCCGAGGCCCTCAGCCCGACCCTGTTCGGCGACCCCGCCGTCGTCGGGCGGCGAGCAGCCGCTGTCGGAGTCCGATGCCCGGCTGTGGGCCTGCCTCGGGCAGCTCTCCGGGATCCTGCTGAGCGTCATCGGCCCGCTCATCGTCATGCTCGTGTTCGGGCCGCGCAGCGCCTTCGTGAAGAAGGAGTCGACCGAGGCCCTGAACTTCCAGATCACGGTGCTCATCGCCTACATCGTCGGCTTCGTGCTCACGTTCATCCTCATCGGCATCTTCGTCATCCTCGCCGCGTGGATCCTCAGCCTCATCTTCATGATCATCGCCGCACTGAAGAACAAGGACGGCATCGAGTACCGCTACCCGATCTGCATCCGCTTCATCAAGTGAGGGAGTGACGCGCCATGAGGACCTCCTCGCGCATCGTCGCCGCCGTGGGCGCCGCCGCCCTTGCGTCCGTGCTCGCCGGCTGCGGTCTCGGCAAGCAGGCCGTGGAGCAGGCCGCGGAGAACGCCGCGGAGCAGCAGCTCGGCGAGGGGTCCGACGTCGAGATCGGGGAGGACGGCTCGGTCAAGATCGAGTCCAGCGACGGCGCCGTCGAGGTGGGCACCGGCAACCTGCCCGCCGGCTGGCCGACGTCGGTCCCCGCGGTGCCCGGCCTGTCGCTGGTGAGCTCCTACGGCGCCGACGGCAGCTTCGGCGCGACGTGGCAGGGCGAGGGCGACCAGCGGGCCACCGCCGAGGCCTACGTGGACGCCCTCAGAGCCAATGGCTTCAGCGACGACCCGGACTACACGGCCCCGCTCCCCGACGTCTGGTTCCTCGTGGGCAACGGCCTCAAGGTCAACGTCCTGGCGTCCGAGAGCGGCGGCACCACGGCCGTCGTGGTCACCGCGACTCCGGACACCCCCTAGGGCCCGGGCTCCCGGGGCGCTAGTTCTTGCCCGCGCCCTCGCCGGTGGAGAGCGCGGCGATGAAGGCCTCCTGGGGCACCTCCACGCGCCCCACCATCTTCATCCGCTTCTTGCCCTCCTTCTGCTTCTCCAGCAGCTTGCGCTTGCGCGTGATGTCACCGCCGTAGCACTTGGCGAGGACGTCCTTGCGGATGGCCCGGATCGTCTCCCGGGCGATGACCCGCGATCCGATCGCGGCCTGGATGGGCACCTCGAACTGCTGCCGCGGGATGAGCTCGCGGAGCTTGGCTGTCATCGCCACGCCGTACGCGTAGGCCTTGTCGCGATGCACGATCGCACTGAAGGCGTCCACGGCGTCGCCGTGCAGCAGGATGTCGACCTTGACCAGGGTCGCGGCCTCCTCGCCGCTCGGCTCGTAGTCCAGCGAGGCGTAGCCCTTGGTGCGCGACTTCAGCTGGTCGAAGAAGTCGAACACGATCTCGGCCAGCGGGAGGGTGTAGCGCAGCTCCACGCGATCCTGGCTCAGGTAGTCCATCCCCAGGAGCGCGCCTCGGCGGGACTGGCAGAGCTCCATGATCGTGCCGACGAAGTCCGCCGGGGCCAGGATCGTCGCGCGCACGACGGGCTCGCGCACCTCGGCCACCTTCCCCGTCGGGAACTCCGACGGGTTGGTCACCTCGATCTCGCTGCCGTCGTCCATCGTCACGTGGTAGACGACGTTCGGCGCCGTCGAGATGAGGTCGAGCCCGAACTCCCGCTCCAGCCGCTCCCGCACGATCTCCAGGTGCAGCAGGCCCAGGAAGCCGCATCGGAATCCGAATCCGAGCGCGACCGAGCTCTCCGGCTCGAAGACCAGCGCGGCGTCGTTCAGCTTGAGCTTGTCCAGCGCGTCGCGCAGGTCGGGGTAGTCCGAGCCATCCAGGGGGTACAGCCCCGAGAAGACCATCGGCTTCGGGTCCCGGTAGCCCCCCAGGGCGACCGAGGCCCCCTTGGCAGCGCTGGTGACCGTGTCGCCGACGCGTGACTGCCGCACGTCCTTCACCCCGGTGATGAGGTAGCCGACCTCCCCGACCCCGATCGCCTCGGCAGCGGTGGGCTCCGGGGAGATGATGCCGACCTCGAGCAGGTCGTGGACGGCCTTCGTCGACATCATGGCGACGCGCTCGCGCGTCGACACGCGTCCGTCGATGACGCGCACGTACGTGACGACCCCCCGGTAGGTGTCGTAGACGGAGTCGAAGATGAGAGCGCGCAGGGGGGCATCCGCCTTGCCGACCGGAGGCGGCACCGTGCGGACGACCTCCTCGAGCAGGTCCCCGACGCCGTCGCCTGTCTTCGCTGACACGCGCAGGACGTCGTCCGCGGAGCAGCCGATGATGTGCGCGAGCTCGGCGGCGTACTTGTCCGGCTGCGCGGCGGGGAGGTCGATCTTGTTGAGCACCGGGATGATCTGGAGGTCGTTCTCGAGGGCCAGATACAGGTTCGCCAGGGTCTGCGCCTCGATCCCCTGGGCGGCGTCCACGAGGAGCACCGCGCCCTCGCAGGCGGCCAGGCTCCGCGACACCTCGTAGGTGAAGTCGACGTGGCCGGGGGTGTCGATGAGGTTGAGGACGTAGTCGCGGCCGTCCTGGGCCCGATAGGGCAGGCGGACCGCCTGGGACTTGATGGTGATCCCGCGCTCCCGCTCGATGTCCATGCGATCGAGGTACTGGGCCCGCATCTGCCGGTCGTCGACGACCCCGGTGATCTGCAGCATCCGGTCGGCCAGGGTGGACTTGCCGTGGTCGATGTGGGCGATGATGCAGAAATTCCGGATGACGGCAGGGTCGGTCCGTCCGGGGGCGGGGGCAGGCACCCGGCTATCGTCCCACGGGGCCCGGATTTGAGCCTCCGCCCGACCTCCCGGTACCCTGGACTCTCGGTCGGCCTTCGGGCCGACCCGTTCACGCAGGCACACGGCCAGCGTGGGACGTCGTTCCTGCAGGAGAGGCCGAGGATCACCCGTGGCGAACATCAAGTCGCAGATCAAGCGCAACCGCACCAATGAGAAGGCGCGCCTGCGCAACAAGGCGGTCAAGTCCTCCCTGAAGACCTACGTCCGCAAGTTCCGCGAGGCCGCCGACTCCGGCGACGCCGCGAAGGCCCAGGAGCTCGCCCGCGAGGCCTGCCGCAACCTCGACAAGGCCGTGAGCAAGGGCGTGATCCACAAGAACCAGGCGGCAAACCGCAAGTCCGCCATCACCAAGCGCGCCGCCGCCCTCTGATCCCGGGTCGGCCACCCCTCCGGGTCAGCCGCTCTCACCGGCGACGGATGCCGTCCGCACGACGAAGTTCTCCAGTTCGTGCATCTTCTGCTCGGGGTCCAGTGCGGCTCCTCTCCGCCGCCCTCCCTTGACGTCGACGTCGAGATCGGCGAGGCGCACCGTCGCGGCCGCGAGCTTCTCCGGCTTCCATCGCCGCGCCTGGTTCTGCAGGATGCGCACCTTCCACGGCGGCACCCCCGCCTCGGCGGCCACCTCGGCCTGAGGCGCGGCCGGGGGCATGCCGTGCACTCGGGCCAGGGACCTCAGGCCTGACGCGAGGGCTGCCGTGAGCGCCGGCCCGACGGAGGCGCGTCCCTGGGTCTCGGCCACCCATCGCAGGTCCCGCAGCGCATCGACGGGACGGCGCTCCCACACGGCGTCGGACACCTGGTATCCCGCCGCCTCGGCCACCCCACAGAAGTAGGCGCGCACCGCCTCGACGTCCAGCGGGTCCTGCTCGATGTCGGAGCACAGTTGCGCGACCGCGGCCACGAGCAGGGCCAGGTCATGCCCGACCGCGTCGTAGAGGACTCGCACGGCATCGGTCGAGGCGCGCCGGTCGCGCCGGCGGAACTCGTCGGTGATGAACGCGATCGCATCGCGACCCTTCTTCACCGCCGGGCACGGGATCTCCTCCGCACCGGCGTCGCGCAGCAGGGCGAGCACCTTCTTGCCCCGCGCGCCGCCGGGATGGACGACGACGATCGCGATGCCCTCCGCGGGATCAGCCAGGGCCGACGCGAGGGTGGCGAGGGACTCCTCCTCGAGGGTGTCGGCGCCCCTGATGACGACAGCCGCGGGATCGCCGAACAGGGTCGGGCTGAGGGCCTCCGCGAGGACGCCGGCCGCCTCCGCGAGCGATCCGTCGACGTCACGACGCTCCAGTGCCAGCCCCGCGCCTCCCATGGCGTCGCGGGCCGACGCGACAGCGTCGTCGACGGCCCGGCTCACGAGGACCTCCTCGGTCCCCGTGACCAGCGTGATCGGGACCGCCGCCCGCCCTGCCGTCATCGTCGGATTCCCATCGTGGCCCCAGCATGTCATGCGGTCCCGTCAGTCCAGGCTCCCGCGCCGAGGGACGAGGGCAAGGGGCGGCCCCGCGACCACGGCCACATCGCCGTGCTCGTCGGTCCTCGCGACGACCGCCCCCGCCCACTGCCAGGCCTGCACGGTCTCGGGAGCCGGGTGCCCGTAGTCGTTGCCCGCCCCCACCGAGATGATGGCGGCGCGGCTGCCCGTCCATGCGGGCAGCACCGGGTCCTGGAACCGGCTTCCGTGGTGCGCCACCTTGACGATGTGGATGCCGTCGGGATCGAGCGACGTGCGCAGGGCCACCTGGGCCGCGGGCTCGACGTCGCCGAGCAGCAGGATCCGTACGCCGCGCACGTCGACGAGGAGGACGACGCTGGCGTTGTTGGGCGCTGAGCCCGATCCGCGGATGATGCGCTGGGGCCACAGGACGGTGGCGCGCACATCGTCGCCGATGTCGTACGCCGCACCCGCCCGGGCCACCGTGGTCGGGACCCCAGCGAGCCACTCCTCGACGCGCTGCGCCTGCTCGGGAGGCTCCCGGAGCGGGGAGGTCACGACGCGGGGGGG
>JBJTJS010000144.1:0-5237 GCA_046096085.1 bacterium | reverse complement strand
CATGAACCGTTCGAAGGCGCTGCGCTCGACGAGGATGCGCGAGCGCGCGCAGCAGTCCTGGCCGGCGTTGTCGAAGACGCCGTACGGCGCGGTCGCCGCCGCGCGCTCGAGGTCGGCGTCGGCGAACACGACGTTGGCGCTCTTGCCCCCGAGCTCGAGGGTCACGCGCTTGATCTGCGCGGCGCACCCCGCCATGATCCGCTCCCCCACCTCCGTGGACCCGGTGAAGACGATCTTGCGGACCAGCGGGTGGGTGACGAAGCGCTCCCCCACGACCGAGCCCTTGCCGGGGATCACGGTGAGGACGCCCTCGGGGATCCCGGCCTCGAGGGCGAGCTCCCCGATGCGGATCGCCGTGAGCGGCGTGACCTCCGCGGGCTTGAGGACGACGGTGCAGCCGGCGGCCAGCGCCGGCGCGAAGCCCCAGCCGGCGATGGGCATGGGGAAGTTCCACGGCACGATGACGCCGACGACGCCGATCGGCTCGTGGAACGTCATGTCGACGCCGCCGGCGACCGGGATCTGCCGCCCGAACAGCCGCTCGGGGGCGCCGGAGTAGTAGGCGAGGACGTCGCGGACGTTCCCAGCCTCCCAGCGCGCGTTGCCAATGGTGTGGCCAGCGTTCGCGACCTCGAGCTGTGCGAGCTCCTCGACGTGGTCGTCGATCACCTGGCTGAACCGGCGCATGAGCCGGGCGCGGTCCCCGGGGGCGACGGCGCGCCACGTCGCGAAGGCTGCGTGCGCGCGCTGGATGGCGGCATCGACCTGCTCGAGGGAACTCGCGGGCACGTCGGCGATCTGCTGCCCGCTGACCGGGCTGATGACGGCGGTCACAGTCGCTCGAACCCCCGGTAGCGCTCCCAGTCGGTGACCGCGCGCCCGAAGGCCTCGAGTTCCACCTGCCCCATCCTGGCGTAGTGCGCCTGGACCTCCTCGCCGAAGGTCTCGCGCACCCACTCCGACGACGACCACAGGTCGACGGCCTTGGCGAGCGAGTCGGGGACGCGGCGCGAGGTGTCGGCGTAGGCGTTGCCCGTGAATATCGGCTCGAGGGGGAGGTCGCGCTCGATCCCGTCGAGGCCCGCCGCGATGATCCCGGCCACCGCGAGATACGGGTTGACGTCGCCGCCCGGGACGCGGTTCTCCACGCGCAGGGACGGCCCACGGCCCACGAGGCGGAGCGCGCAGGTGCGGTTGTCTCGCCCCCACCGCAGCGCGGTCGGCGCGAACGACCCCTCGACGTAGCGCTTGTAGGAGTTGATGGTCGGGGCGAAGAGCAGGGTGAGCTCCTCCATGTGTGCCAGCTGGCCCGCGATGAACGCCCGGCCGAGGGCGGACAGGCCCTGCGGATCGGCGTCGTCCGTCATGACCATGGAGCCGTCCTGGCCCCGGAACGACAGGTGGATGTGGCAGGAGTTGCCCTCGCGCTCGTTGTACTTCGCCATGAAGGTGAGCGACATGCCCTCCTGCGCGGCGATCTCCTTGGAGCCGTTCTTGTAGATCACGTGACGGTCGCAGGTGGTGAGGGCATCGGTGTAGCGGAAGGCGATCTCGTGCTGCCCTAGGTTGCACTCGCCCTTGGCACTCTCGACCTGCAGGCCCGCACCGGCCATCGCGAGCCGGATGCGCCGCAGCAGCGGCTCGACGCGGGCGCCGCCGAGGATGGAGTAGTCGATGTTGTACTGGTTGGCGGGGGTGAGGTCGCGGTAGCCGGACTCCCACGCCTCCTCGAAGCTGTCGAGGAAGACGATGAACTCCAGCTCGGTGCCGCACATCGCCACCATCCCCTGCTCGGCGAGGCGGTCGACCTGCCGGCGCAGGATCTGCCGGGGCGAGGCGGCGACGGGGCTGTGGTCGGGCCACTGGACGTCGCAGAGGACCCCCACGGCACCCTCCATCCACGGGATGCGGTGCAGGGTCGCGAGGTCGGGCTTGAGGTCCATGTCGCCGTACCCGGAGTCCCACGACGACATCGCGTATCCGGACACGGTGTTCATGTCGATGTCGACCGCAAGGAGGTAGTTGCAGCCCTCGGTGCCGTGGCCGAGCACCTCCTCGGCGAAGTGCGTGCCGTGGATGCGCTTGCCCTGGAGCCGGCCCTGCATGTCGGTGAACGCCACCACGACGGTGTCGACGATGCCCTCGTCGATGTCCCTCATCAAGGCATCGGAGTCCAGCGGCGCCGGACGAGCCATGTGCACCTCCCGCATCGACGATCTCCCAGGACGACGTCCGGGAGCGGGACGCGCGGCCCCGCCCCCGGACCCTACTGCGGCACTCAGGCGCTAGTCCTTGGGTGGGAAGAACTCCTCGGCGCCGGACTCCTCGAGCGTCTCCACCACGTCGTAACCCTCGGTCTCCGGATGCCCATGGACCCCGCCGCTCACGGCGTACTCCTCCTCCGGGGACAGGACGAGACGGTTGCGGCCGAACAGGGCGAAGAGCAGGAGTCCCACGACGTACACGATCGCCACCCAGAGCACGACCGACCGGTAGTCGGCATTGAACGGCATGAGGATCAGCGTGACGAGGGCGATGATCCCGGCGATGAGAGCGCCGATGATCCCCACCGGGCTTCGGTAGGGACGCGAGACGTTGGGGAACTTCCGCCGGAGGATGAGGAAGGACACCATCTGCAGGACGTACGCGATGACCGCGCCGAAGACCGCGATGAGGAGCAGGGCGTTGGCCGCGTTCACGTACGGGGCTTCCTCGCTCCCGTAGGCGAGCGCACCCAGGCCGAAGATGAGGACGATCCCGACGACGGCGCTGGCCACGAGCGCCACCCACGGAGTCTTCCGCGCGCCGGTGAGGGAGAGGAACTTCGGGTAGTACCCGGCCCGCGACAGCGAGTAGACGTTGCGGCCGGCGGCGAACATGATCCCCTGGAAGGACGCGATGAGCCCCGCAAGGGCCATGAGCGACAGCAGGGCGGCGATGTTGCTGTCGGGGAAGATCGCCCGGAAGCCGTCGAGGATGGGCTCCCCGCTCTCGGAGATCGTCGCGGCCCCGAGCACGCCGGGGTTGAGCACGAGCACGAGGAGCGCGGTGACGACCAGCGTGAACATGCCGGCGAGCGAGCCGCGTGGGATGTCCTTGGCCGGATCATGGGTCTCCTCGGCAGCCAGCGGGAGCTCCTCGATCCCGAGGAAGAACCAGATCGCGAAGGGCAGGGCGAGGAAGATGCCGAGGAAGCCGTAGGGGAGGAAGGCGCTCCCCCCGGCCTCGGGCACGATGTCGAAGAGGTTGGCGGTGCTGAACTTGCCCGAGAAGAGGGCGGCCACGAAGAAGATGACGAGCACCGCGAGGGAGACGATCGCGATCCCGAACGCGAACCTGAACGATGCCGCAGCGCCCGCGGCATTCAGGGCCACGAAGATGACGTAGATGATGATGACCCACAGCAGGATCGGCAGGCTGATCCCGAAGAGCTCTGCCACGATCGCGTCGGCGTACAGGGCGGCGAAGGTGCCGACGACCGCGGTCGTGATGACGTACTCGACTGTCTCTGCGAATCCGGTGATGAACCCTCCCCAGGGCCCCATGGCCGATCGCGCGAATGAGTACGCGCCGCCGGTGTGCGGCATGGCCGCGCTCATCTCGGAGATGCTGTAGATCATGAGGACGTACATCAACCCGATGACGAGAGTGGCGATGAGCATGCCGCCCCAGCCCGCATTCCCGATGCCGAAGTTCCAGCCCGAGAAGTCGCCGGAGATGACGGCCGCCACGCCCAGGCCCCACAGGGATGCCGCCCCCGCGTGCCGCTTGAGTCCTCGTTTGTCGAAGTAGTCCTTGCCGGCCTGTTCGTAGCGCACGCCCGATGCCGACATGTCCTTGCCCACTGGCCCTCCCTGAGGCGATGGGGACGACCGGGGTCGCGGCCCCTGATGCAGTGCAGGGTAGGGCGCCGGAGCCCTTCGCGGACTGATTCGGCTCAGGAAACCCGGGAGGTGCCCGGGGCGAACGCCGTCGCCCACAGGGCCGCCACGGCGTCGGGGTGCTCCATCTGGGCAGCGTGGCCGCAGTCGGGGAGCACGACGACCTCCGCGTCGGGGAACGCCCGCGCGGCGCGCCGGGCATTCCGGGGGTGGACGAGGACGTCGTCCTCGCCGTAGACGGCGAGGACGGGGCAGTCGGTACGGCGCGCCGACGCCCAGGGCCGGCCGCGGCCGACGCGAGCGAACGAGGCGAGGAGCCCGCGCAGGGAGGCCAGGAACGACGGCGTCGCATACGGGAGGCGGTCGCGCATCCTCACCTCCTCGATCAGCGCGTCCCGCAACTCCGGGCTCACGCGCGACGGGTCGACGAAGCACGCCTGCAGCGTCGCGTCGACCCGCGCCTGGGGTGAGAGCGCGCTGTATCTGCGTACGAGCGCCTCCCCGACGCCGGGCAGGGCGACGACGGGAAGGTGCACGTTGCCCCTGCCGACCGCCAGCGTCGGGAGCGCGGGCGAGATGAGCGTGAGGGAGGAGGCCGCCGCATCCTGCGCCGCATGGAGGGCGACGGCACCGCCCAGGGAGTTGCCGAAGAGATGCACCGGCACGTCGCGGCCGGCGCGCTGCCGCCATGCGTCGGCGAGCGCCACCACGTGACGCGCGTGGCCCGCCGGCGAGTGGTCGCCATCGCGCGGGGGCGGAGAGGCCCCGAACCCCGGGAGGTCGGGCGCGAGGGCGGCGTACTCCGGCGGCAGCCGCTCCATGAGGTCCACCCAGTTCAGCGCCGAGCCGCCGAGGCCGTGGACCAGCACGACGAGGCCGGCGGGGTCGGACCCTTCCGCCGGTCGCGCGCGCACGGCGAGACTGCTCTCGGGAAGGCTCCACGACTCCGGGTCGAGCACGCCTCCATGAGACCACGCCGGCCCGCTCGGCGCCCTGGGGGGACGTCCCCGCCGCCACTAGAGTGAGACCGTGACCGCGGCCGACGACGCACCCCCGCGCCGCAGCGCCGAGCCCACGCCGCGACTACCGCGCGAGGAGCGACGCGCCCAGGTCCTCCGCGCGGCTCGCGAGGTCTTCGTCGCATCGGGCTACCACACGACCGGCATGGACGACATCGCCGAGCGCGCGGGAGTGAGCAAGCCGGTCGTCACCCACCACTTCCCCGGCAAGCTCGACCTCTACCTCGCCCTCCTCGACGAGGGGATCGCCAGCCTGCTCGACTCGCTGCGCTCGGCCCTGGAGTCCACGACCGACAACAAGCAGCGCGTGCGCGGCGCCGTGGCGGCGTACTTCGAC
>JBJTJS010000143.1:0-8098 GCA_046096085.1 bacterium | reverse complement strand
CGTCGAGGGCGTCGTCGGGGCTGAGGATCGGCGCGCGGCTCGCGACGAGCACGAAGCAGGCCAGGATGCCCCGGCCGGCCCGGCCCGCCCTGTCGTGCCGGTACGCCGCCCAGAACCGCCCGAGCGACGCCCTGCGACGCTGGGCCGCGACGCTGCTCATGGCCCTCCTCCGGTCATGAGCGCACCCGCGGGTCGATGACGATGTAGAGCAGCTCGGCGATGAGGTTCGCGCCGATCACCGCGATGGAGAACAGCAGGAAGATGGCCTGCAGCAGCGGGATGTCCGGCCCGCGCAGGGCCTCGTACGTGAGCAGGCCGAGGCCGGGCCAGGAGAACACCGTCTCCACCGTGATCGCGCCGGTGACGACGAAGCCCAGGGACAGGAAGATGAGAGTGATGGTGGGGAGCAGGGCGTTGGGCACCGCGTGCTTCTTGCGCACCGCGACATCGCGCAGCCCCTTGGCTCGGGCCAGGGTGAGGTACTCCTGCTTGCGCTCGTCGATAAGGGAGGCCCGCATCACGAGGGAGTAGTCCGCGAGGTAGATGAGGGTGAGGGTCGTGCAGGGCAGGCCCATGTGCCACAGGACGTTGAGCCATCCCGCGGGCGTCGAGGTGTCGACCCCGGGAGTGACGATTCCCCCCACGGGGAACATGCCGGGGATGCCGAACGCCCCGACCGAGAAGACGATGAGCAGCATCATGCCGAGCCAGAACTCGGGCATGGAGTACAGCGTGAGGGTCGTCCCGGTGGAGACCTTGTCGAAGCGACTCCCGGGCTTCCAGCCGGCGCGGATGCCGACCCAGATCCCGATGATCGACGCGAGCACGATCGCCGTGCCGAGCAGCAGCAGGGTGGGCCAGATGCGCTCCCCGATCATCTCCCAGACCGGGCGCGAGAAGCGCGTGGAGTCGATGCCCGGGTCGAAGGGATTGCGCACGTAGCCGAGGAACTGCTCGAGGATCGGCTTGTCGAGTTCCCGCCGGAGCTCGGCAAGCTGCTCGGCGTCCTGGTTGCGCCCTCGCGTGTAGAGGCCGATGGGGTCGCCCGGCAGCAGCCGGAAGAGGAAGAAGTTGAAGACCACGACGAAGCCCAGCGTGAGGAAGGCGCGCAGGAACTTCCCGCCGATCGTCCGCAGGGTCGACCCGGAGACCCGGGGCGGGCGAATCGGGTCAGGTTCCCCGACGGCGACTTCCTGGAGGAGGCTCACTCGGCGCGGCTCACTCCCGCTGGTCGGCGGTCGACTTCGACCGCATGCGCACGATGACGACGACGAGCACGACGATCACGAGTGCCGCCACCACGAGGCCGATGATGAGCCCGGTGCTGGAACCGGACGAGCTCGTCTCCGCCGCGGACGTGCCCTCCGACGCCGAGCCCTCCGGCGTGGCCTCCGGCGAGGCAGGGGCGCTGGCATCCTCGCTGGCCCCCGCGGTCGGGTCGGCGGTCCCGCCGCCCGTGGAGCTCCCGACCGGCGCCACCCCGTCGTAGGAGTACGTGCCGTACTGGAAGAGCAGCGACCCGCTCCCCTCGGGCTGCCCGACGAAGCCCTCGAAGCGATCCGAGCGGTAGGCCTCGAGGTTGTCGTAGTACCACGTCACGACGTAGGCGACGTCGTCGTAGAGGATCCGCTGCTGCTGCTTGACGATCTCCGCGCGCTTTGCCTGGTCGGTCTCCGGCGACTGCTGCTCGTAGACCTTGTCGTACTCCTCGTTGCAGTAGAACGAGTCGGAGAGGTCGGCGTAGATGGTGTCGCCGTCCTTGTAGGAGCGCTTCGCGCAGGTGAACGTCGAGAGCTGGTAGTCGGGATCCGGCTCGACGACCCAGCCCCACTCGAACATGTCGAAGTTGCCCTGCCCGATGATCTCGTACAGCGCGTCCTCGGTCACGGGCTTGATGTTCGCCTCGATGCCGATGTCCGAGAGGTACGACGTGAAGTACTCGCCTGCCTTCACCGACGTCGCCGAGTCGCTGCGCACGAAGAGCCGGTAGCTCATCGGCTGGCCGTCGGGTCCGATGCGGATGCCATCCGGGCCCATGGCGTAGCCCGCGTCGTCGAGGATCTGGTTCGCGCGTGCCGGGTCGTAGCCCTGCGTCCCGGGGTCCTCGTGCAGCGTGGAGTACAGCGGCGGGATGATCGTGGAGCCCGGCGTGCCGTATCCGTCGAGGATCTTGTCGACGAGCTGCTCGCGGTCGATCGCGTAGGAGATCGCCTGGCGCACCGCGAGGTCCTGCATGTGCGGGTTGCCGTCGCCGATGGGGGTGCCGTCGGACAGGGCCGCCCCGGTGTTGAACGCGAGCTCGTTGAAGCCGGAGTAGGAGCCGGCGTAGGTGGTGATGCCCTCCTGGCCCTCGAGGGTGGTGAAGACATCCGCGGTGAGCCCTTCGGCGAAGTCCACCTCGCCCTTGATGAGGGCCTGGGCGAGCGCGTCGGGGTTGTTGTAGACGCGGAAGACGAGCTCGTCGATCCTCGGGCGACCGAGGTAGTAGGAGTCGTTCGCCACCATTCGGATGAACTGCCCCGTCTCCCGCTGCGCGACGAGGAAGGGCCCGGAGCCGACGAGGACCTGGCCCTCCTCGGGCTCGTTCGCGAAGGACTTGATCGCCTTGGCGTCGATGCCGCTCCACACGTGCTCGGGGAGGATGTAGACGGCGAGCCGCTCCATGATGGGCGAGGGGGCCTTCACCGTCATCACGACCGTGCGGTCGTCAGTGGCGGTCACCGACTCGATGTTGCGCACGTAGTTGCCGAAGTTCGTCTTCTCGTAGCGCCCCTCGAGGATGCGGTTGAACGTGTAGACGACGTCCTTGCTCGTCAGGGGCGTGCCGTCGGACCACACCAGGTCGGGTCGCAGCGTGTAGGTCCAGGTCGTGCCGTCGGCGGACTCCTCCCATGACTCCGCGAGGCCGGGAGCGGGGGTGAAGTCCTTCGCGCTCGGCTGCATCAGCGTGGAGTACTGGATCTGGTAGATCTCGTAGGACTCGGCGAGGATGCCGGTGAAGGGGTTGAGCGAGTCGACGTCGTTGAGGATGCCCACGGTGAGGACGACGGGATCCGCCGCCTGCGCCTGTGGAGCGACCGCGGATACCGGCAGGAGCGCGATCGCCCCCGCGGCGATCCCGGCGAGAACGCGGCGCATCATGGTGCCTCCCTGGTTAGTGTCGTCCCGTGCAGCCACCCCTCGCGCGACGCGATGATGGTCCTGACCCCTATGCCTGGCTGCGGCAACCGTCGCCCGAGGTGACGGCGTACCTGTCCGCCGAGCGGGAGTACAGCGACGCGCAGACCGCGCCGCTGGCGCCCGCGCGCGACGAGGTCCTCGCCGAGCTGCGCGCTCGGACCCCGGATACTGAACGCTCGGTCAGCCGGGATCACGGTCCCTATGCCTACTACACGGTCACGCCTTCGGGGCGGGAGTTGCCCGAATTGCGTCGCAGCAGGGGAGGCCGGGAGGAGACCCTGGTCGACCTGGCCTCCTTCGACTCCCCCTACGCCGCCACCGGAGTGGTCGAGCCGAGTCCCGACGACTCCGTCCTGGCCTACTCCGTGGACCTCGACGGGTCGGAGGTCTACGCCCTGCGCTTCCGGGACATGGCCACCGGGCGGGACCTCGGCGACGCGAACGGCGACCCGATCGAGGCCGAGGCGACGTACTACACCGGGGCTTGGTCCGCTGACGGCCGCTGGTTCTTCTACGCGGTCCCGGATCACCTGAACCGCCCCTGCGAGATCTGGCGCATCGACGTCTCGACGGGCGAGCGCCACCTCGTCCTCGCCGAGCCCGACCAGCGCTTCGAGCTCGTCATCGAGCAGGGCCGCACCGGCGAGTGGATCGTGGTCACCGCACACTCCCGCAGCACCACCGAGGCGTGGGCCATCCCCGCGACGGAGCCCGATCGGGCACCGGTCTCGCTGCGCGGTCGCACCCCGGGCGTGGAGTACCGGGCGGAGCACGACGGCACGCGGTGGCTCTTCGTCACGAACGAGCGGCACGAGGAGTTCGCCGTGCTGGGCGAGGACGGCGTGCTCGTTGCCAACCCGGGCGAGCGCATCCACGACGTCATTGCCTTCCCGGGCAATTGCCTGGTCACGGAGCAGCGGGTGGACGGCGAGTGCCGGATCCGGGTCCTGGAGCCCGACGGCACCGTCCGCTTCGAGATCAGCCCCGACGAGCCGGGCGGCAGCCTGCGCCTGGGTATCAACGAGTCGAGCGCCGCGGCCTTCGTCACCGTCGTCACGGAGTCCTTCACGACGCCCACCTCGTGGTGGGACGTCGACCTGCGCACCGGCGAGCGCACCCTGCGCCACCGTCGGGAGGCGCCGAATCACGACCCGGCGCTCTACGTCAACGAGGTCGTGCACGCCACCGCTTCCGACGGGTGGCGCATCCCCATCGTCATCTCGCGTCGCCGCGATACTCCGCTCGACGGCACTGCACCCTGCCTGCTCTACGGATACGGCTCCTACGAGTCCGTCGACGACCCCTGGTTCGATCCCACGCTCCTCCCCCTTATGGACCGCGGGGCTGTCTTCGCGAAGGCGCATATCCGCGGGGGTGGCGAGGTGTCTCGGCGACAGTGGATCGACGGGCACCTGATGGCGAAGCGCAATTCCTTCACCGACTTCATCGCGGCGGCCGACCACCTGGCCGACGGCCTCGTCGACGGTGAGCGCATCGTGGGCCGCGGCGGGTCGGCCGGGGGGCTGCTGCAGGGCGCGGCCTACTTCATGGCGCCGCAGCGCTGGGCCGGCGTCATCGCGGAGGTCCCGTTCGTCGACGTCGTCAACTCCATGCTCGACACCGAGATCCCCCTCACCATCACCGAGTGGGAGGAGTGGGGGGATCCGCGCATCCCCGAGCAGCGCGACTGCATGGAGTCCTACGCGCCGTACCTCAACCTGCCCGAGCTGGAGCTCCGGCCGCCGCTGCTCGTCACCGGCGCGGTCCACGACCCGCGCGTCCTCGTGCACGAGCCGGCCAAGTGGGTCGCGGCCCTCAGGGACTCCGATCCCGCCCGCGGCCATCGCGCGTCGCCCACCGAGCGCGGCAGCGTCGTGTTCCGCGTGGAACTCGGCGAGGGGTCTCACGGCGGCCAGGCGGCGCGCTACGCCGCCCTTGCCGACGAGGCCGCGATCCTGGCCTGGACGCTCGAGGCCTTCGAGTGACGCAGATCGCGGGCGTTCCGGTCGAGCGCCGCTCCTACGAGAACTGGTCGCTCATGATCCGCCTGGATGACGTCGTCACGGCGATCCCGCGCACGGACGACGAAGCACTCGCCATCGTGAGGTGGGCCGCGGAGAACGGCTATCGCGCGCGCCCCATCGGTGCCTTCCACACGTGGTCGCCCCTGCTCGTGGAGTCGGCGCGCGATGCGGCCACGATCGTGGTCATCGACCAGTCGCATCTCACCGGACTGGTGGCCTTCTCCTACGACCCGGTCCCCTCGGTCACGCTGAGGACCGGGACGACGCTCGCCGAGGCGGTGCGCATCCTTGAGGGCATCGACAACCGCGGTGCGAGCGAGGCCCCCGGGTGGGCCTGGCCCGACTACCCGGGAATCCCCGATGTCACCCTCGGCGGGATGCTCGCCATCGGCGCGCACGGCGCCGGCATCCGCCAGCGCGAGGACCAGCCTGACCTGTACGGCACCTTGAGCAACCTGGTGCTGTCGTTCACGGCCATCGTCAGCGACGGCGACGAGTACGTCATCCGCGAGTTCACGCGCGATGAGGCGCCGGAGCTCCTCGTCCACCTGGGCGCGGCGTACCTGCTCACGGCCACGCTGCGGGTCGTGCCCAACTGCTACCTGGGCCGTCGGGTGGAGTACCCCGACTGGCAGGTGGCCTTCGCCCCGGAAGCACGCGAGGGCAGCATCCAGGCGCTCGTGGAGGAGCACGGGCGCGTTCAGGCCCTGTGGTTCCCGTTCACGAGCACCCCGGTCGTGCAGCACTTCACGGAGGAGGGCTTCGTCGAGGGGCCGCGCGTGACCGAGCCGCTCACGGTGCGGCTGTCGCCGGATCTGCCCGCGGCGTTCACCGCTGCCTACACCAAGTCGCTGTCGCACCTGCCCTGGCTCACGCCCCTGGTGGAGCGCGCCGTCCTCAAGGAGATGCGACACCTGTCGCCGCCAGACCGCGAGTGGCACGGGACGTCGGGCAACATGCTGCTCTACGTGCAGCACGACACCCTGCGCGTGGTGAGCCTCGCGTACGCGATCCACGTCCGCCGGGACGAGGTGCAGTCCACGGCGCACGCGCTGGCGACGACGTTCGACGACATGCTGCACGAGTACGCCCGCGCTGGCCATGACCCCATCAACAGCTGCCTCGAGATGCGCGTCACGGACGTGGACCGGAGCACGCCGGGCTACCTCTCACCCGCCGCCCGGCGCAACGGCTCGGAGCGCGTCGTCTGGTTCGACGTCGTGACGACCTCCGGGACCCCGCTCGCGTGGGAGTTCTACGGGCGCTTCGAGGCCTGGCTGTGGGAGCGGTTCCCCGACTCCCTGTGCCCGGAGTGGTCCACGGCCTGGGCCGTGTCCGCGGAGGGACCGTGGACCGACCCGGCCATCCTCGACAGGGCCCGGGAAGCCGTGCGCCCCGCGGTCGAGACGTGGGATCGTCTCGACGCGCGGGGCGTCTACGGGTCTGCCCTGCTGGACCGTCTCAGGGGGTCCAGCTAGACGGTCTTGAGGGCTGTCAGGTGGTAGCGCTGGGTGGCCAGGAGCGACATGGTGATCGCCGTGGAGACCTGGGCGTCGGAGAACGTGAACTTCTTGTACTTCGGCACGAACTTGTTCAGCTCGGTCTCGATGATCGCGAGGCCGTTCTGGCTCCAGATGGAGATCTCGTCCGCGGAGTCCTGGTAGACCGCGCCGTCGGGCATCTCCTCGATGATCTGCACGTCCTCGTTGATGATGAACGAGGTCATCCCGTACTGCACGGGACCCTCCTTCACGGTGATGATCACCTTGGTCTCGCCGACGATGTTGCCGTTCGCGTCACGGATGTAGTGCTTGTGCGTGCCCGCGCACGACTTCGCCTTGGCGACGAGGTCGGTCCACGCGTCGAACGCCTGCTCGCCGTCGGGGTATTGGTAGAGGTGCTCCTGGAAGTCAATGTAGTGGCCTTCCTTCGACTGCTCGAACTCCATGTAGGAGTAGCCGTAGGCGGACGACTTGAAGCCCTTGATCGTCTTGTCGCGTGTGAAGCACTCCTCGGGCTTCATGCCCGTCTCCTTGGCCTCCACGACAGGGTTGATGACCTTGCCGAGCCACGGCGGTCCCCAGGCCTTCTTGATGAGGGCCTGGGTGATCCCCTTGGAGTTGAGGGTGACGTACTCCTTCTCCGCCGCCTGGGCCTGGGTGGCCAGGGCGAGGGGAAGGGTCAGGGCAGCCAGGGCGGCAATGGCACGACGCATGATTCCTCCGTCGGAGGCCCCTCCATCGGGGCGGTTGGCAAAGAGGCTAGCAGGCTCAGCTGAAGCCTTGGGGGGCGAAGAGGGTCTGGTAGCAGGTGACGGTCTGGCCGATCAGGTCGGCGGTCTCCTCGTTGGGGGTGCCCTTCTCGGCCGTGCTGGCCTGGGCGGCGAGGTCGTCGGCGCTGGCGAGGCCCTCGAGGTTCATCCCCGTGCCGTACCAGACCGCGAGGACCGACAGGCCCGGCCCTTCGACGAACCCGAGGACGGCGTGCTGGCCCTTGTCGTCGGTCCGCACGTCGACGAGCTGGGACACCTTGAACTCCGGCCGGATCGCCGCCTTGATGGCCTTGGCCTGGGACGGCGCCGCCTCGTCGCACAGCACCGCGAGGATCGTGCTCTGCGAGGGCGACGGCTCGGCGGACTTCGACCCGGAGCCGGACTCGGCCCCCGGCGACTCTGTGCCTGAACCTGTGCCCGACTCCGTGCCCGTCCCTGTGCCCGGTGACGGGGCGCCGGACGCGGACGGCGTCGCACCGGTGTCGGAGGACGACGGCGTCGCGGGGGAGGAGCATCCGGCGATGAGCAGGGCCGAGGCCGCCAGGGCGCCGAGGGTGAGGACTGTGGTGCGCTTCATGCCGGTCAGCCTACGTCGCCCCTGCCCGACACCCCGCCTCCGTTG
>JBJTJS010000142.1:0-2475 GCA_046096085.1 bacterium | reverse complement strand
CCGAGCGCCTCGTCGAGGCGTCGGAGCTCGGGGCCGCGTCGGGCCTGGAGTGGGCGCAGATCGTCCCGGTGTCCGCCGTGACCGGTGACAACGTCGGGCTCCTCGCCGACCTGCTCGTCGACGCGCTCCCGGAGGGCCCCGCGCTCTACCCCGACGGGGAGGTGACCGACCAGCCGGAGGAGCTGCTGGTCGCGGAGCTCATCCGCGAGGCGGCGCTCGAGGGCGTCACGGACGAGGTGCCGCACTCCCTCGCCGTCGTGGTCGAGGACCTGGCCATGCGCGAGGGGCGCCCGGAGGATCGGCCGCTGCTCGACGTCTACGCGGTGGTCTTCGTGGAGCGGGACAGCCAGAAGGCGATCGTCATCGGCAAGGGCGGCTCGCGGCTCAAGGCGGTGGGCACCAAGGCGCGCGCGGGCATCGAGGCCCTGCTCGGCACCCCCGTCTTCCTCGACCTGCGAGTCAAGGTCGCCAAGGACTGGCAGCGAGACCCTCGCCAGTTGCGCCGCCTCGGGTTCTAGCGACGCGGATCAGTCGGGGGAGCGCTGGCCGTCGGCGTTCGGATCCTCGTACTCCCCGGGCCGCGCGAGCTCGGGCACGAGGTCGTACCTGCGGCCGTACGTCTCGGCGACCGCCAGCACGATCGCGAGCAGGGGGATGCCGATGATCGCGCCGACCGGGCCGAAGAGTGCCGCCCCGATGAACACCGCGGCGAGGGACAGCCCCGAGTTCAACGACATCACCTTGTTGGCCAGGCGCGGGGTGAGCAGGTAGGTGTCGACCTGCTGGTAGGCGGTGGCGAAGATCACGATCCACAGGGCGTTCAGGGGGTTCACCGCCAGCGTGAACACGATGGGGACCGCGAGCCCGATGTAGGTCCCGATCATCGGGATGAACTGGCTGACGAAGCCCACGAAGACCCCCATGGGGAGCCAGAACGGTACTCCGATGAAGAAGAAGAACGCCGAGTAGACGACCGAGGCCAGCGTCGCGAGGATGATCTTGCTGAGGACGAATGCCCCGGCCTTCTCGATCGCGATGTCCCAGACCGTGATCACGACGCGCTGGGAGGAGTGCGGCATCCACGACGCGATCGTGCGGCGGATCTGCGGCGCGTCCGCGGCGAGGTAGAACGAGAAGATCACGATGATGACGACGTTGACGAAGATGTTGAGCACGCCGGTGAGGAACCCGAGGATGCCACCCTGCCACTGGCTGGCATAGACCCCGAGCTGCTCGGGGGTCAGGGTGGCGGCGTCGATCGCGGCGGCAGCGTCGATGGAGAGCCCGAAGGTGCCGTTGAGCCAGGTCACGATCTCGGTGATGATCTGGGGGAGCGTGCTCACCAGCTGGCTGAGCTGCTGGGCGAAGAGGCTCCCGAAGAGCACGAGGAAGCCCGCGGAGAGGAGATAGACGACGCCGAGCACGAGGGCCGTGGCCAGCCCCCGCTTCCACCCCCGTCTCACCAGTGCGCTGATGATCGGATCGAACGACATCGCGATGAGGACCGACAGCAGGATGTTGAAGGCGAACCCGGCGAGCGCTCCCCACGACCACTGCAGGAGTTGCCAGAGGATGACGGCGGCGAAGACGACGACGAGGGCCCGGCGCAGCCAGTGGGAATCCAGGCCGATGGTGACGAACGTGGGCCGCTCCGGCGGAGCCGCCTCGGGAGGCGTCGCCTCCGGCGGCATGTCGGTCATGGCCGGACGCTAGCAGGATGGGAGAGCATGGCCCATGCCCTCGTATCGTGACGAGGCCATCGTCCTGCGCACCCAGCGGCTCGGCGAGGCCGACCGCATCGTCACGCTGCTCACCCGCGGACGTGGGCGCGTGCGGGCCGTCGCCAAGGGAGTGCGCCGCACCGGCAGTCGCTTCGGCGCCCGCCTCGAGCCGTTCGGCCACGTCGACATCCAGCTCTACGAGGGGAGGTCACTCGACACCGTGACCCAGGCGGAGAGCCTGGCCCACCACGGCGCCGACCTGTCCGGCGACTATCGTCGGTGGACCACCGGGAGCGCGATGCTGGAGACCGCGGAACGCCTCACGCCGGTCGAGCACGAGCCCGCGGTGCAGCAGTACCTCCTCCTCGTGGGCGGCCTGCGGGCGCTGGTGGCCGCCGAGCACGATCCGACGCTCATCCTCGATGCCTTCCTCCTGCGCTCCCTCTCGGTCGCGGGCTGGTCGCCGTCCTTCTCCGCGTGCGCCCGCTGCGGGGACCCGGGCCCGCACCGGGCGTTCTCGGTCGCGGGCGGTGGGGCCCTGTGCCCGGACTGCCGGGTGCCCGGCAGCGCGACCCCCGCGCCGGAGACCCTCCTGCTCCTCGGGGCCCTGCTCTCCGGGGACTGGCCGGTCGCCGATGCGAGCGAGGAGCGTCACCGTCGGGAGGCGAGCGGGCTCACCGCGGCACTCGTGACCTGGCATCTCGAGCGCGGCCTGCGCTCGCTGCCCCTCGTGGAGCGGGGCAGGCCTCAGCCC
>JBJTJS010000141.1:0-7900 GCA_046096085.1 bacterium | reverse complement strand
GGGGACGTCCGTGCGGCCCTGGACGACGCGCTGGCGGACGGCGGCTACGCGGAGGGCGCCGCGGCGGTCGAGGCCTACGTCGCCGACGCCTGCGGCTGAGCGGAGGCGACCCCGGCGGCCGATGACGGGCCCGCCGCCCGTACGGCAGGGTCCCCGGTTTGACGGTGTCCAAGGTTTGAACGAGGATTCCGCCATGGCCTCCGATCCCGTCGCACTGCTCCGCGAGCACGGGGTGCGCGTGACGGCCCAGCGGCTGGCCGTCCTCAGGGCGGTCGAGGCCCACCCGCACATCAGCGCCGACGACATCGCCGGCGACGTCCGCAGCGAGATCGGCGCGATCTCGCGCCAGTCCGTGTACGACGCCCTCGCCGCGCTCGAGGAGGCAGGGCTGGTGCGGCGCATCCAGCCTGCCGGCTCCCCGGCCCGATTCGAGACGCGCGTCCGCGACAACCACCACCACCTCGTCTGCCGCTCCTGCGGCAACGTGGCGGACGTCGACTGCGCCGTCGGGCTCGCGCCGTGCCTCACGGCCTCGGACGACGCCGGCTACCGGATCGACGAGGCCGAGGTCGCATTCTGGGGCACGTGCCCCGACTGCCTCCGGGACTCTGCCGAGGAAGCGGGGAACGGGCACGGTTCGCTCGCGGCCAACCGCAGGTCACACGGTCACAGCTCCACTCAAGGCCATAGCAGTACACAAGGTCACCGCAGCACACAGAGGAGATGAACATGTCGGACGACAGCAAGTGCCCGTTCACCGGCGGTCACGCCAAGGATCCCGCGGAGGGCACCACCAACAGGGACTGGTGGCCCAACCGGCTCGACCTGCAGGCCCTCCAGCAGAACCCTCCTGCCGCCGATCCCATGGGTCCGGACTTCGACTACGCCACGGCTTTCGACAGCCTTGACCTCGACTCCCTGAAGTCCGACCTCCGGGCCCTCATGACGGACTCCCAGGAGTGGTGGCCCGCGGACTACGGTCACTACGGACCGTTCTTCATCCGCATGGCGTGGCACAGTGCCGGCACCTACCGCATCAGCGACGGCCGCGGTGGAGGTGGCGCGGGCATGCAGCGCTTCGCCCCGCAGAACAGCTGGCCCGACAACGCCAACCTCGACAAGGCGCGCCGCTTGCTCTGGCCCATCAAGCAGAAGTACGGCAAGAAGGTCTCCTGGGCCGACCTCATGATCCTCACCGGCAATGTCGCCCTGGAGTCCATGGGCTTCCAGACCTTCGGGTTCGGCGGCGGCCGTGTCGACGTGTGGGAGCCCGACGACGCCTACTGGGGCTCCGAGCGCGAGTGGCTGGCCGACGAGCGCTACCAGGGTGAGCGCGACCTCGAGAATCCCCTGGCCGCCGTGCAGATGGGCCTGATCTACGTCAATCCCGAGGGCCCCAACGGGGTGCCCGATCCGCTGGCGTCCGCGCGTGACATCCGGGAGACGTTCGGCCGCATGGCGATGAACGACGAGGAGACCGTGGCGCTCATCGCCGGCGGCCACACCTTCGGCAAGACCCACGGCGCGGCCAACCCCGAGAAGTACGTCGGCCCCGAGCCCGAGGGCGCGCCGATCCAGCAGATGGGACTGGGCTGGAAGAACTCCTTCGGCACCGGCGACGGAGACGACACGATCACCTCGGGCCTCGAGGGAGCCTGGAACTCCACGCCCATCGCGTGGGACAACGGCTACTTCGAGACCCTGTTCGCCCACGAGTGGGAGCTCACGACGAGCCCCGCCGGCGCGAAGCAGTGGATCCCCAAGGGCGGGGCTGCGGCCGACACGGTCCCGGACCCCCACGACCCGTCCAAGAAGCACGCTCCCGTCATGCTGACCACGGACCTCGCCCTGCGCATGGACCCGATCTACGAGCCCATCTCGCGCCGGTTCAAGGACAACCCGAAGGAGTTCGCCGACGCCTTCGCCCGGGCGTGGTTCAAGCTCACACACCGGGACATGGGCCCGAAGTCCCGCTACCTCGGACCCGAGGTGCCCGCTGAGAACCTCATCTGGCAGGACCCCGTGCCGGCACCCACGCTCCCGCTCGTGGACGCCTCCGATGTCGCCACGCTCAAGGCTGCGATCCTCGCCTCGGGCCTCACCGTCTCCCAGTTGGTCGCGACCGCGTGGGCATCGGCGTCGACGTTCCGCGGCACGGACAAGCGCGGAGGCGCCAACGGGGCGCGCGTGCGCCTCGCCCCGCAGAACGACTGGGCGGCGAACAACCCCGCGGAGCTGTCGCGGGCGCTGACGGCGCTGGAGTCAGTGCAGCAGCAGTTCAACGCGAAGGGCGGACGGCAGGTCTCGCTGGCTGACGTCATCGTGCTCGGCGGCTGCGTGGCCGCGGAGAAGGCTGCCGCGGACGCGGGCACGAAGGTCGAGGTGCCCTTCACACCGGGCCGCACCGACGCCACGCAGGACATGACCGACATCGAGTCGTTCGCCGTCCTGGAGCCGACCGCCGACGGCTTCCGCAACTACCTGGGCAAGGGCAACCTGCGGCCCGCGGAGCGTCTGCTCGTCGACAAGGCGAACCTGCTGACCCTCTCCGCTCCGGAGATGACCGTGCTCGTCGGCGGGATGCGGGCGTTGAACGCCAACTACGACCAGTCGAGCCTGGGCGTCCTCACGGCTCGGCCCGGCACGCTCACGAACGACTTCTTCGTGAACCTGCTCGACATGGACACGGTGTGGTCGCCCACGTCCGACACCGAGGAGACGTTCGAGGGCCGCGACCGGACCACCAACGCCGTGAAGTGGACCGCCACGCGCGCCGACCTGGTGTTCGGATCGAACTCCCAGCTCCGCGCCGTGGCGGAGGTCTACGCCAGCGACGATGCGCGGGAGAAGTTCGTGCACGACTTCGTTGCCGCGTGGAACAAGGTGATGATGCTGGACCGGTTCGACGTCAAGAACTGAGCACGACCGGCCTCGAGGCCGATCCGAGGGGGTGCCGGCCCGGCCGGCACCCCCTCGGCATGACCGGGAGGGCCGAAAGGCCCCCCGGGGGTGCGAGCCCGAGCCGTAGGGGCCAGACTTCTGACCCGTGCTGGTCGTGAGCGTGCTCAGCCTCAAGGGGGGCGTCGGAAAGACGTCCGTCGCCCTGGGGCTCGCGGGCGCCGCCGTGGCGCGCGGACTGTCGGTGGTGGTCGTCGACATGGACCCCCAGGGCAATGCCACGTCGGTCCTGCGCGCGCGCCGTTCGCGCGCCACCCTGGCCGACGCGATGGCACAGCCCGATGAGGCCACGGTCGACGCAGCGCTGACGAAGACCGGCTGGAGCGAGGGCACCGCCACGGTTCGGCTCCTGCCCAGCGACGCGGACCTCGTGCGCTTCGACGCGTGGGCTCCGGGCCGTCGCCTGCGCCCGCGCCTGCGCCGCGCGCTCGCGCACCTGGAAGGCGTCGACATCGTCCTCATCGACTGCCCGCCGTCGCTGGGGGCACTCACCCGCGAGGCACTCGCCGCGGCGAACCTCGCGGTCGTCGTCACGACGCCGTCCTTCTTCGGTGCCCAGGGTGCCGAGCGAGCGCTCACCGAGATCCGCGAGATCAAGGACACCGTCAACCCGGGTCTGGAATTCGCCGGGATCGTGGTGAACCGGCTGCGCGAGAACACCGAGGAGCACCGCTACCGCAAGCGTGAGCTCATCGACCTCTACGGCGCCCAGGCGCTGCTCAAGCCGGCGATCCCCGACCGGGTGGCCGTCCAGCAGGCCGAGAGCACCGGGCAGCCGCTCCACGCCGTGAAGTCCTCCGGGGCGCGCGAACTGTCCAAGTCCTTCGACAAGATGCTCGGCCGGCTGCTCAAGAGGGCCCGCAGGGCGAGCCAGGATCCCGCTCCCTGAGCAGGGCGGCGGACGAGTCGACCTGTAAGCCGGGTTCTGTCCTCGCGTGAGCGAGGGGCGATCATCCCTCTGGGATCGCCGTTGCCGACGACCTCGTGCGACCTACCAGCAGGATGGGCCCCGGGTCGCCCCGGGGCCGAGCGGGCCGCTCTCCTGCCTGGGCCCTTGCGGGCCCGCTTGGTCTTGCTCCGGGTGGGGTTTGCCGAGCCGCCGCAGTCGCCTGCGGCGCTGGTGGTCTCTTACACCGCCGTTTCACCCTTACCGGTCGGCACGTCGTCCCGACCGGCGGTCTGCTTTCTGTGGCACTGTCCCGCGGGTCACCCCGGGTGGGTGTTACCCACCACCCTGCCCTGTGGAGCCCGGACTTTCCTCGACCTCGGTGCTTGCGCACCGAGACCGCGATCGCCCGGTCGGCTCGTCCGCCGCCCCGCCAGGGTACCGGGCACTAGGGTGGCGCCCGCACCATGTCCTCGGCTCACCCACCGCGGTGACACGCGCATCGCCATGAGGCCACCGTAAGGAGTTCGCCATGACGGATCCCGCGCCCGAGGCGAACTCCGGCACCGATGCAGGCAACCCGCCCGCGGCCCCGCACCACGGCCTGAAGAAGGCGCTCAGCCTCAGCGCGGCCACCGCCGTGATCGGCGGGGCCACCTTGGTCCCGGTCGTCATCGCCGCCCTCGCCGGCTACCCCCAGGTCGGCACCGCCATGATCCTGCCGGTCGTCGCCGGCCTGATCCCCTCGCTCCTCGTCGGCGTGCGCACGGGCCTCGTCGCCGCGGCAGGCCTCGCCGTCGCGAGCGGCGTGGCGGCCCTGGTGCATGCGGACGCCGTGCTGAGTGCGCTCCTCATGGCGGCGGTCGCGCTGATCTTCGGCCTGTCGTGCCACTGGGGCGTGTCGAAGAACCTGCTGCTGGTGCCGATCTCCGTGGGCTTCTTCATCTGCCTTCCCCCGTCTGTGACCGGAAACATCGCGGGCAACGCCGCGGCACTCGCGCTCGTCACGTTCCTCAGCGCGGCCTGGGGGTGCGCCGTCGGGTGGGTCATCGCCCGCAAGGTGCACACGCCCGACCACACCGACGAGACATGGGCTCGCACCTGGTCCTACGCCATCACGGTTGCCCTCCTCACGGGGATCGCCGCGTACATCTCCGTGAGCGGCAGGTGGGGCCAGGCGGGCGCGTGGTTCATCCTCACGCTGCTCATCGTGTTCCAGCCCTACCTGGCCGACTCCTGGCGTCGGACCTGGCAGCGTGCGGCGGGGACGCTCCTCGGACTGGCCTTCGCCTACGTCCTCCACCTGGTCATCCCCTGGCAGCAGGTGCTCTCGATCCTGGGCCTGGTGCTCATGGTCGTCGCCATGAACGTCCTCATGCGCAAGACCGTCCCCTACTGGATCTACACCTCGATCCTCACGCCGGCCATCATCCTCCTGGTCACCACGCCCTCGACGTTCACGCGGACGGAGGTGGCGCGACTCATCGCAACGTTGTCCGGGGCCGCACTCGCCGTGATCGCGGAAGCGGTGCTCCTGCCGCTCTACCGCCGCGACGCCCGCCGCCACGGCAAGTCGCGCTACTAGACGAGGCGCACCGAGCCGCGGGCTACGCGTACGCCGCGGGGACGCCTGCGGCGTTGTCCCTCGTGATGACCGGCAGGTCGGTGAGCACACGGACCCGGCCTGTCCCATCGACGGCCCGCCCGGCAAGAACGTCCGCGAGGACCTCGATGGCCTTCTCGCCCTGTTCGGACGGATGCTGCACGACGGTCCCGTAGACCGCTCCTTCGAGGATCGCCTCCCGGACGTCGGAGGTGTAGTCGCCGGCCACGAAGACGATGTCGTCGCGCCCCTGCTCGCGCGCCCATCGCGCCGCAGGGGCCACCTCCGGGCCCTCGGCGAGGATCGCCTGGAGCGCGCCCGCGGGGAACTCCGACAGCCAGCCCTGCACGATCGCCAGAGCGGCGGCGTCGGTCCAGTCGTCGTCGTGCTCGGCCACCACCTGGAGTCCGGGATGGCCGCCGAGGACCTCGGCGAGGCCCGCCGTGCGGGCGATCTGCGCTGATGTCCCGGACTCGCCTGTCAGGAGGGCGACCTTGCCGCTCTCGCCGATGGCCTGCACGAGCAGGTGCCCCTGCTTGCGGCCGTAATCAGCGTCATCGGATCCGATGTACGCCGTGACCGGTGCCGAGTCCTCCAGGTCGAGATTGACGGTGAACACCGGGATGCCGAGTTCCGCGGCCTCCCGGACCGCGGGCACGAGGGTCGTCGGGTCGCCCGGGTAGAGCAGGAGGGCATCGACCCCGTCCGCCACGAAGCCACGCACGGCGGCGAGCTGGGCGTCGGGGTCGCCCCGGCCATCGACCAGCGTGACCTGCATCCCGCGGGCCTCCCCGACCCGGAGCACCGCGTCGATGAGCGCTGTCGCGAACGTGTCGAGTTCGGCGTTGAAGGCCAGGAAGCCCACCCTCGCGCGATCCATCCGGCACCCCCATTCGGTTGGTGGCCGGGCACGGGGCCGGCCTGGGCCCCCGACTGTAGCGACCGGGCCCCTACGGTGGGGCGGTGCTCATCCTGCTGCCCCCCAGCGAGGGGAAGGACTCCCCTGTCCGAGGCCGGCCGCTGAGCATGGCGGACCTGTCCTTCCCGGCCCTCACGGCAGCCCGCGAAGCCGTTGCGGCGGCGCTCGTGCGGCTGTGTGACGGACCCGCGGCCAAGGCACGCGCGACACTGGGGATCACCGCCCGCCAGGAGGAGGAACTCCGGCGCAATCGCGCACTGCTCACCGCACCCGCAGCCCCGGCGGCGCAGATCTACTCCGGGGTCCTCTACGACGCCCTCGACCTCGCCACCCTGCCCGCACGGCCGGCCCGGCGTGCCACGACCGACATCGCCATCGC
The DNA here is from genome assembly GCA_046096085.1 of bacterium. Taxonomy (GTDB): domain Bacteria; phylum Actinomycetota; class Actinomycetes; order S36-B12; family S36-B12; genus Mxb001. The sequence goes on along the minus strand of JBJTJS010000141.1, from coordinate 1,155 downwards.
GTCGGCCCTCTTCGGGCTATTGCGCATCACCGACCGCATACCCGCATATCGCCTGTCCGGCGACACATCCCTCCCGGGGGTGGGCCGGCTCGCGGCCGCGTGGCGCGAGCCGATAGGCCAGGCGATCGCGGAGACAGCCGGGAGCGGGGTCGTGCTCGACCTGCGCTCGTCGGCGTACGTCGCCCTCGGCCCTGTCCCGGCGGAGCTGTCGCAGCGCACGGCCGTCGCGAGAGTCCTGCAGGAGCGCGGCGGCAGGCGCACGGTGGTGAGTCACCACAACAAGGCGACCAAGGGCCGGATGGTGCGTTCGTTGCTCGCGCAGCCGCGGCCGAAGACGATCCCCGACCTGGCGGGGATCCTCGGCGCCAGCGGCCACCGGGTCGAGTTGCAGCCACCGGTGCAGGACGGCCTGCCCTGGACCATCGACGTCGTGGTGAGCGAGGTCTAGCGAGCGCCTCAGATGCCGAAGCCGGCGTCGACCCCGCGCAGGTGGGTGCCCTCGGCGAACCCGAAGAGCGACGAGTTGCCGTCAGGGAACCATGCGATCGTGGTGAGCGAGCACGGGGCGAGCTCCATGCGGAAGAGGCTGGACAGCGGCGCATCCACGCAGATGCCGGTGATCACCTTGATCGGCGTCACGTGCGAGACGACGGCGATGCGCTGTCCCGCATGCCGGGTGAGGATCGCGCGCCTCGCGACATCCACCCGGTCCCGGCACACCGCGAACGACTCCCCTCCCGGGGGCGCGACATCGGTCGAGGCGAGCCAGGCGGCGAGCTCCTGCGGCCAGCGCTCGCTCACCTCGGCGAAGGTCAGCGCATCCCAGTCGCCGAAGGCGCACTCGGCGATGCCGTCCTCGATGTCGATCGGCGCCCCGGTGCGGGCGGCGATGATCTCGGCCGTCTGCCGCGTGCGCAGGAGCGGCGACGACACGATGGCATCGACTCCTCCCCGCGCCGCGACCTCCGCCGCCAGGGCCTCGGCCTGCGCGATGCCGAGCGGGGCCAGCGGAGCGTCGACGCCGCCGGATCCGCTGAAGCGCTTCTCGAGGCTGAGGGCCGTGGCACCGTGGCGGGCGAGCAGGGTCGTCGTGGGCGTCCCCAGGTCCGTGGCCCAGCCCACGAGCTTGCGGGGTCGGGCTTCCTCGTCGGCCTT
>JBJTJS010000140.1:0-8190 GCA_046096085.1 bacterium | reverse complement strand
GCCCGCCCCCGGGCGCTGCCCGCGTCGGCGCGAGGCCGCCGGGAGATCGACCGGCTGCGCCGGCGCCAGGCGCTGGCGTGGAAGCGCGCGGTCTGGGCCCTCAAGGACGAGCTCGAGGGCGACCGCCGAGCCGGCGAGCCCGCGGAGGGATGGTCCTGAGATGGCCGACCAGACTGAGTCCAGCATCGACATCGACGCATCCCCCGAGGCCATCATGGGGGTCATCGCGGACCTGCCGGCCTACCCCGAGTGGAGCGACGGGATCACCCAGGTGACGGTGCTGGAGGAGCGCGACGGGCGCCCGTACCGCGCGAGATTCCACCTGGAGTCAGGCCCGATACGCGACACGTACGTCCTGGAGTACGACTGGGACGGCGATCGATCGGTCTCGTGGCACCTGGTCTCCGGCGAGATGCTCACGCACATGGACGGCACGTACCGTCTCGATCCGGCGGGCGACGCGACCACCGTGCGCTACCGCCTCGCCGTGGACGTCAAGATCCCGATGATCGGCATGATCAAGCGCAAGGCGGAGAGGGTGATTGTCGACACCGCGCTCAAGGGCCTCAAGCGCAGGGTCGCAGCGGTCGGCTGATCACACCACCGCGCCGTGGTCGCCGTCGTCGCGGCGCCGCTCGCCCGCCCGGACGATGAGCGTGACGAAGCCGGCGGTGAACGCGGCGAATCCCGCTCCCGCAAGCCATCCGCCCACGCCGGTGACGTAGGACACCATGAGCAGGATGGGTCCGCCGATGGTGCCCATCCAGGCCAGCAGGTCGAACCGGTCGCGCGGGCGCGGCAGGGGCGGTGGAGGCGGCGGGACGAAGCGGTCGTCGTCAGGGTCCTCGGCGACCTCGTAGTCGCGCGGTCCCGCGGCATGCTGCCGCACGAGCCGTGCGGACAGGCCCGATCCGGGCTCGGGGGACTCGGGTGTCTCGCCGGCGAGGGGCGGGACCTCCCGATCGGGCGCGGTGTCGCCGAAGCCCGAGACGATCTGCTCCCATGCCGCGTCCACGTCGTCCGCGGAGGCGGCGGCCATGGAGGCGGCATCGGCGCGGGCCGCGGCGTCGGCCAGGAAGTCCGCCCGCAGTGCCGGGAGTCGGCTCTCGATGGCCTCCCGGGCGGCGGCCAGCCGGCCGCGGTCGACGTACACGCGCGTCGTGGGGCGGTCGGGGGCGCGGACCTCGCGGTAGGGCCCGGTCTCCCCGGCGATGGGCTCCGCGTACGCCCCGATGCCGGCATCGCGCAGGATCTCCAGCACGTGATCGACCAGCGGCGGGTCGACGTCCACGAGTGCCGCGTAGGACGCGGCGGGAAGGCCGTTGCTATGCACGGCAGTCACCCGGCGAGTCGGCGGATGAACTCGATGCTGCCGGCGAAGATGGTCTCGGCGTCGTTGTCGACGGTCGCCACGTGGTAGGACTCGGGCAGCACGATCTCGGTGACGTCCCTGCTGGACACGTGCTCGAGGATGTACGCCGTGTTCGAGGCCTCGACCACGTGGTCCTCGGCGCTGCGGAAGATCAGCAGGGGCTGGTCGACGCGCGCGATGTCGCCCTTGACCTTCTGCCACAGCTTGGTGAGGGAGTAGGCCGCCTTCAGCGGGATCTTGTCGTAGGCGCCCTCGTCCTGGCCCGGCTTCTTGATGTCGTTGGAGATGCCGGGGAAGGCCGGCACGGCGAGTTGGAGCGCGGGGAGCAGGAAGCGATCGGGGCGCTCGGAGTGGACGGCGGGGTTCACCAGGACCAGGCCGCGTATCGACTCGCGCTGCAACTCGGCGAGCCGCCGGGCGAGGGAGCCGCCCATCGACAGCCCCAGGACGAACACGGCGTCGCACCGGCCCTTGAGTTCGCGGAACGACCGGTCGGCCTCGGCGTACCAGTCCTCCCAGCGGGTGAGGTTCATGTCCTGCCACCGGGTGCCGTGTCCGGGGAGCCGCGGGACCCGCACGGTGTGCCCCTGGTCAGCGAGCCGGCGCCCCCACGGGGTCATCGACTTCGGGGACCCGGTGAAGCCGTGGATGAGCAGCACGCCGATCGAGCCGCCGTCGGCGGCGTAGGGCTCGGCTCCGGGGAACAGGGGCATGGGAGACCTCCTCAGACGCCCCGATAGTGCCACACGGCCAGGGCGCTGGCGCGGTCACGGCTAGGGTGGGGCGGTGCTCTACTGGGTCCTCAAGTGGATCGTCATCGGGCCCTGGCTGCGCGTCCTCTTCCGGCCGTGGACCGAGAACATGGACGTGGTGCCCCAGGAGGGCCCGGCCATCCTCGTGAGCAACCATCTCTCATTCTCCGACTCGTTCTTCCTTCCGCTGGTGTGCGATCGCCGGATCACCTTCCTGGCGAAGCAGGAGTACTTCACCGGGAAGGGGATCAAGGGACTCATCAGCAAGGCGTTCTTCACCGGGGTGGGCCAGGTCCCCATCGACCGAAGCAGCGGTCGCGCGGCCGAGGCCGCGATCACCACCGGGGTGCGGGTGGTGCAGGAAGGCCACCTGCTCGGGATCTACCCGGAGGGCACGAGGACGGCTGATGGACGGCTCTACCGCGGCAAGACCGGCGTGGCGCGGATGGCCCTGGAGGCGCACGTACCCGTGATCCCGGTGGCGATGATCGGCACCTACGAGATCCAGCCGCCCGGGCGCATCCGGCCGCGGATCCGACGGGTGGGCATCCGCTTCGGGGAGCCGCTGGACTTCAGCCGCTACGAGGGCCTGGAGTCCGATCGCTTCGTGCTGCGCTCGGTGACCGACGAGATCATGTACGCGCTCATGGAACTGTCGGGCCAGGAGTACGTCGACATGTACGCCACCCGCGCCAAGCAGCTGAAGGCGGAGAAGGCCGCGGCGACGGCCGGCGACCCCGACGACGAATAGCCGGCGGTTTGTGGGTTGGCCGCCCGTGGGCCGCGTTTTCGGGGCGGAATCCGCGGTTGGTGGGCGGCTAACTCGGGGGGTTGTGCGGACGGCAGGGCTACTCGTAGCCGGGGCGGGGGACCCAGCTCATCAGGGTCGTCGTGAACCCGCCGTCGACGACGATGTCGGCGCCGGTGACATAGCGCGCCCGGTCGCTGGCGAGGAACGTCACCACGTCCGCGATGTCCTCCGGCCCGGCTACGGGGCCAAGGGGAACGGCGGCCCCGCGTCGCTCGGTCACTCCCGGCACCGCGTAGTACGCCTCGGTCATGGGGGTACGGACCATTCCCGGGCTCACGGTGTTGCTGCGGATGCCCTGGGGCCCGAGTTCGAGCGCCAACTGCTGCGACATGAGGATCAGCGCGGCCTTCGACGCGCTGTAGGCACCGCTGTTGGCCTGGGGATGGCTGCCCGAGATGGACGCCACGTGCACCAGGGCGCCGCCCCCGCGCTCGGCCATGCCGGGGGCGAACGCGCGCGACGTGAGCAGGTCGCCGGTGAGGTTGACCGCGATGAGCGCGTTCCAGTCGGCGAGATCGACGTCCGACAGCGCACCCGGCCGGATGATCCCGGCCGCGTTGACGAGGATGTCGCACGCCCCGACGCGGCGCGCGAGCTCCGTCACGGCCGCCTCGTCGGAGATGTCGCACGCCTCGGCAGGCAGGCCGGTCTCCGCAATGGCCGACGGGTCACGATCGACGGCAACGACCTCCGCTCCGGCGGCGGCGAGCGCCTCGGCGCACGCGCGCCCGATGCCGCTCCCCGCCCCGGTCACGACGGCGCGTCGGCCTGCGATGCCCACCCAGTCAGCCATGGGCGCCCTCGGCCACCAGGCGCGGCTGGGCCGGAGCCGACTCCAGGAACGACAGGGCCGCCTTCGTCTGCTCGACCTGGGCCAGCCACAGCGGGCGGCTGATGTCGATGCGCCATTCGTGCGGCTGCAACGTCGTCAGCGGCCCCGCGATCGGCATGAACCCGCCGGAGGCCTCGTGCATGGCGATCATGCGTAGCGCGAGATCGGCCTGGACGGGATAGATGGGCGGCTGCGGGCCGCGGGCCCCGATCATGCCGATGAGGTAGAGCTTCTCCAGGTCGAGCGGCACGACCGCACCTCCGACGCGGAGGGGTACGCCGTCCTGGCGCACGAGGAGCGACTCGTCGAGGAAGGGCAGCGATGCGTGGAAGCCTGTCGCCCACAGGATGGTGTCGAAGTCGTCGTGGGTTCCGTCGGAGAAGTGCACGGTCTTGCCGTCGAAGCGCGCGATCCCGGGGCGCACCGTGATCCGCCCGTGCTGGATCCAGTACAGCAGCAGGTCGTTGACCACGGGCGGCCCGTCGGCGAGCGTGTGATGATCGGCCTCCGGAAGGCCCGGGTAGTCCGACGCCGTGCCCACCGAGACGCGCATCATCATGCGCGCGATGAGGTCCTGCTCCTCGAACGTGAACTCCTGCATCCACGCGAGCTCCGAGCGCGGCCGGCCGAAGAAGGTCTTGGGCTGGAAGAAGTGCCCTCGGCGCACGACGATGTGGGTGTCCAGTCGGGCCTGGGCGGCGTCGACCGCCAGGTCGCAGCCGGAGTTGCCCGAGCCGATGACGAGCACGCGCCGGCCCTCGATGTCGCCGGTGTTGCGGTACGAGCCGGAGTGGATCTGCGTGCCGGTGAACTCCCCGGGAATCTCCGGGACGCGCTGGTCCCACAGGTGGCCGTTGGCGACGAGGACGCCGTCGCACTCCCGGCGCGCGCCGTCGGAGGTCTCGACGGTCCACCCGCGAGACCCGATGGGACCATCTCCGGCGATGGGCGTGACGGAGATGACGGCGGTGTTGAACGTGACGTGTCGGGTGAGGTCGAAGGCGTCGGCGTACAGGTGGAAGTACTCCAGCATCTGGTCGCGGTGGGGGAAGAGCGGCCAGTGCTCGGGCATCGGGAGATCGGGGAATCCGGTGACCTGGCGCGACGTGATGAGGTGCAGCGCGTCGTAGTCGTGGTTCCAGTGGCCGCCGATGGTGTCGCTCTTCTCGAAGCAGTCGACGTCGTGGCCGGCGTCGAGCATCGCCTTGAGGGAGGCGAGGCCGGCAGGGCCGGCGCCGATGATGCAGTAGCGGGTCATGGCTTCTCCTGGGTCGTGCCGAGCACCTGATGGGCGAGAGGGTGGTCGCGGATCTGCGCGGCGTAGGCGTCGACGTAGGCCCGCGCGAACTCGGTCACGGTGGCCTGGATGTGGTCACGCCACGCGGATACGGCGGCGGCCGCATCGTGTGAAGCGAGAGCCGCGAGGAGGCGCTCATGCCGCTGTATGAGCGCGACATGGTCGGTGCTGTCGTAGGTGATCCCGAGGAGGCTGACGAAGGACGCGGCATCGCGGGCGCTCTGTTCGAGCATGGCGCTGATGCGCGGCAGCCTGCTGAGCGAGAGCACGGCGTCCTGGAACGCGAGGTCGGCATCGAGCATGGCTGGCGGGTCGACCTGGACGGCGGGATCGCGCAGGCGCGCGAGCAGGTCCGCGGCTTCAGCGAAGTCGGGGGTGTCGGCGGCGCGTGCCTCGGCGGCGCTGGCGAGGGCGAGCGTGCCCAGGGACATGCGGACGGCGTACACCTCGAGGACGTCGTCGAAGGTGGGGCTGGCCACGACCGCTCCGCGGTTGCGGCGGAGTACGACGAGGCCCTCGGGGGCCAGCAGCCGGATCGCCTCGCGGACGGGTCCGCGCGAGATCGCGAAGCGCTCGGCGATGTCGTTCTCCACCAGCCGATCGCCTGGCCGCAGGGTGCCGTCGAGGATGGCCTCGCGCAGTCGTTCGGCCACGAGGTCGGCCGTCGAGGTCTCGGGGAGCGGTGCGAACCCGGCGGTCATCGCATCACGTCCGCGCCGGAGAGCACGATGGTCTCGCCGTCCATGAAGCCGGCGATGCCCGAGCCGGTGAGCGTCCACACCCATTCGGCGATCTCCGCGGGCTGGGCTACCCGTCCGAGCGGGATGGATGCCGCTGCCTCGGCCATGCGGCCGGTCGCGGCGTTGCCGGGGGTGTCGACCCAGCCGGGGGCGATGCCATTGACGCGGATGCCCTGCGGCGCGAGTTCGAGCGCGAGCGACTTGGTGAGCATGACGACGGCCGCCTTCGAGGCGCCGTAGAGCAACTGTCCGCGCGAGACCGTGAAGCCGTCGACGGAGGCGAAGTTCACGATGGCGGATCCCGCGGGCATGCGGTGGACGCAGGCCGCTGTCACGTTGAGGATGCCGAGGACGTTGATGTCGAAGATGCGGCGGTAGAGCTCGTCGGTGTAGGTCTCGAGGGTGGTGGGGGGGTAGACGCCGGCCACGTTCGCGAGGGCGTCGATGGGTACGTCGCCCGCGGTGCTCGCGATCGCCGCCTCGACCGCGGCGCGGTCGCGCACGTCGACGACCGCCGGTGTGAAGTGGGCGTGGTCGTGCTGCATGTCGGGGGCAACATCCACCCCGACGACCGACCAGCCGTGCTCGAGGAAGCAGCGGGCGGTGGCGTGGCCCATGCCGCTGCCGGCTCCGGTCACGACGGCGAGCCCCATGTGCCGGAGATTAGGAGCCTGTGGTCAGATTGTCAACAATCGGCAAAGATGCCCGCTATGTGGCGCCGCCCCAGAATCGCGCCGCCTATCGACAACTGCGGGCCCGGTACTTGTCGATAAGCGGCGCGGATGCGGTGAGTGGACTCTCGTCGGAGGCTCCCATCCCCAGGGCCGCCGACGCCCGGTTGCCCCCAGGGCGAACGCGAGGGGGCTCCACGCGCCCGGAGACACCCAGGGTCTGGCCATGCCCCCTCGTCGCGAGACCCGTCACACCGCCCAGCGCCTTCTCGAGGCCTTCGGCCCGACCGCCTTCAGTGCTGCTGCCGGCAGGGCCGCCGGACTGTCAGCCCGACAGCTCGAGCAGGCAGCGCGCTCCGGAACCATCGTGCGCCTACGACAGGGGCTGTACGCCGTGTCCGGGGACGATGCCGAGTGCCACCGGGGAGTGCTGAGGGTCACGGCGGATCGCTTGCGCGTTCGCGGCACCGAACCCATCGTCATCGGCTGGTCCGCGGCACGCCTGTGGGGAATGGAGGACGTGTCCCCGGGCCCACAGGGACGTCGCCCGATCGCCTCCATGGCAGTCCCCAGCACTGCGACGCATCACGCGGGCACGCGCGCGGGGGTCCTCATCCGCAAGCTCGACGTGCCTCCCGGTCATGTCTCGCAGATGCCGGACGGGCTCGTCGTAACGACGCCCCTGCGCACGGGCATCGACCTGGCACACGAATGCCGAGTGTCGCCCGTTAGTGCCCTCGCCTCCCTGTGTCTGGCCCTGCGCCGCGACGTCGAGAGGGATCTCGGATCACGGGACCCGCGACGCGTTGCCCGTGCTCTCGTAGCTGGCGACATCGTCGTCACCAAGGCCGCCGTGATGGCGCAGATCCTTGACGAGGCAGGCCATCGAGGCGGCCGACGGCTTCAGTCCTTGATCGTGCTCGCTCATGCGGCACCGGAGAATGCGTTCGAAGCGCTGTCATGGGCCGCCATCGCGCAGAGCGACCTTCCTCGACCGCTGTGCCAGCAGTGGGCGCAGGGCGCGAGCGGGCGGTGGTACCGCGTGGACTACCTGTGGCCCGAGTGGGGACTCATCGGAGAGGCCGACGGTGCCGTGAAGTACGCGTCGGGAGCGGATGTGCTCGCCGAGAAGCGGCGCCAGGCGGATCTCGAAGCCGCCGGCTACCGATTCGTGCGATGGATCTGGGAGGACGTCGTCCCCGACGCGACACCGATGCTGCGCCGCGTCGGACGCGCGATCGGCGACGTCCACGCCCCGAACAGCGCCGCGAATCGACAACTGCAGGCCCCGTAGTTGTCGATAGGCGGCGCGGAAGCGTTCAGGGGGAGGTGCTACTCCTCCAGCCAGCCCTTCGCCCGCTCGACGGCGCGCCGCCACCTGCGGTGGTCCGCCTCCCCGTCGGCCTGGGGGGTGAAGACCCGGTCGGTACGCCGCACCGCCACGAGTTCCCGCTCCTCGCTCCAGACCCCGGTGCCCAGCCCGGCGAGGAACGCCGCCCCCAGGCCCGTCGTCTGCAACTCGGCGGAGCGGTCGACGGGGATGCGCACCTGGTCGGCCTGGATCTGGCAGAGCAGGTCATTGGCCGCCGCGCCGCCGTCGACCGCGAGCCGCGGCAGCGTCACGCCGCCCTCCTCGGCCATGAGGTCGACGACGTCGCGGACCTCGAAGGCGATGGCCTCCAGCGTCGCGCGGACCAGGTGCGCGCGGGTGGTCC
>JBJTJS010000139.1:0-2095 GCA_046096085.1 bacterium | reverse complement strand
CTTCTGGTATGAGCTTGACCATGCCGATTATGGGCTTTTTCAGCGGCGATTTGCGGGCGACGCGCTGGCTGAGCTGATCATCAATAAGTATACATCAGGCGGGGCCCAGGGCGACAATCTGGCGATTGTGCAGCGGGCCCGGCTGGAATGCTGGCCGATGGACGACGTATTCCGGATTCTGGAGATTCTCAATATCAATAGCCGCCGGCTTGCCTGCCGCTATGAAGAACGGCTGCACATTGCCAAATCTGTGTGCTGATCACGCCTGATTATTGGTTATTGCCGGATCGATCTTTTCCGCATTATTGTCTGCCTGTGGCTTATCGTTTAGATTATTGAGTTATCAACAACGCTTAGCCACAAGGAAAGCACCGCCATGATCAAAACCCGTCTGATTTGTCAGTTGCTGGCCGTTGTGCTGGCCGGTTATTCGATTGCCAGCGAGCAGCAGGAAAAACCGGGCAATGCCCAGAAAAACGCAGCGAAATCGGCCCTGAGAGCCAAAAAGCCGGTGGTGGTGCTGATTGGCGATTCGATTCGCCAGGGTTATGCGCCGAACACGATCAAGTTTTACAATAATCAGGTGGATTTCCGGAGCCCTGAAGAAAATGGCGGCGATTCAGCCAATGTGTTGAAAAACCTTGATGCCTGGGTGATTTCGGCCCAGCCCGACGTGGTGCACATCAATGCCGGCCTGCACGACCTGAAGCTGGACCGCAAGACCGGCAAGCATCAGGTGGAACTAGCCGATTATAGAGAGAATATGCGGAAAATTCTGGAACGGATCACCAAAGAGACGAAGGCGACGGTGATTCTGGCCCTGACAACGCCCGTGCTTGACGAAAGGCACAAGGCCAACAAGCCTTTTGACCGGCTTGATGCTGATGTGCGTGCCTATAACGACGCGGCCAGGGGCGTGCTGAGGGACTTCGCCGAAGTGAAGGTGAACGACCTTTACACTGTGGCAAAGAATCTTGATCTTGAGAAATCGCTTGTCAAAGATGGTGTGCATTTCACGCCCCAGGCCTATCAGGCACTTGGCCGGCGGGTGGCTGAGGTGATTCGCCTGACAGCACTTTCACAGCCGGTGTTCACGGCGAAACGCACCCCCAGGGCGCCGACGATTGACGGTCGGGCCGACGAAGCCGAATGGGCCGCCGCTGTGCCTATCAAGAGCTTTGGGGCGTTCTGGTCGGGCCAGCTGCCCAAAATGCCGCACGAAGCCCGCATTCTGTGGGACGACGAGGCGATGTATTTCTTCGCCGAACTGCCTGACAAACACCTGAAGGCCTTCGGAACGAAACGCAATGAAACCCTGTGGCTGGGCGACGTTTTTGAGCTGTTTTTCAAGCCATCCAAAACCGGGCCGGCTTATTACGAACTTCAGGCCAACCCGTTGGGCACGATTCTGGAGCTGCCATTCCCCCGGCGCGGTTATTCGTTTGAAGAGCTGGCCGCCAAGCCTCATCAGGGCATGACGGTGGCCGTGCAGGTGGACGGCTCGCTGGAAAAGCCTGGCGAAAACGACAAAAAATGGACGGTGGAAGGCCGCATTCCGTGGACACTTTTTGAGCAGACCGGCGGCAAGCCAAAGCCGGGTGATGTGTGGCAATTTCAGCTCAGCTATTACGACTATGGTCCGAAGGGAACCGAGCCCGAGCTTGGCTCGTGTGCCCCGCTGACGATTCTGAATTATCACCGATATGAAGATTATGCCGGCCTGCGATTCGAGCCAGGGAAATAAGCCCGTCATGAAAAAACTGTTTTTTGCCGTGGCCGCTGGCGTGATGGCCCTGCCCGTAGCGGCCGACGAGGATCTTATCGCGTTTGGGCGAGAGGGTTCTGCCCTGAATCGAACGGTGATTGACGCCAACCTGCCAGGCGCCTATCAGGTGGAAATTGCTGATGTCAACGGCGATGGCAAGCCTGAGGTGGTGGCATTGGGCGGCGGCACGGTGGCCTGGTATGAGAACCCAAGCTGGCAGAAGCGCATTGTGAGCGACGGCAAAACGACGCCGGGGGTGATTAGCACGGCAACGGCTGACATTGACGGCGACGGCAAGGCCGAAGTGGCTATTGCCTATGAATTTGAGAT
>JBJTJS010000138.1:0-11443 GCA_046096085.1 bacterium | reverse complement strand
GCGCATGGCCGCCGGGTGGGCTGGCCGCGGCGCGCGGCGGCAGGGCGGATCGCCTAGGCGGGGTCGGCGAGCTGCGCGGCGGCGAGCAGGGCCACCGGCATCGTGCGAACCTCGCCGGACTCGCGGTCGATCGCGGTGAGGGCCCCCGCGGCCATGCGCAGGGGCTCGACCAGGACGTGGTCGTCCCCGTACGCGATCCACGCGGGCACCGACTCGGCGATGGCGCGGCGCAGCACGACGACGGTGTCCGCCGCCGGCATCGGGTCCAGGCTCACGGTCGCCGAGCCCCCGCTGCGTCGGGTACGCGTCCCCGCCCCGTGGTCACGGCGCAGCCCCGCGACCGTGGCCCGGATCAGCGCGGGTGTCGCATCGCGCCGGAGGACCGGGGACGGCTCGGCGGCGAGAGGGGCGCGGGCCGGGACCGAGACGACGGGCTCGCCGTCGACCCCCTCCGGCACCGGATGCAGCCCCAGGTCCTTGAGGACCCGGATGGCGTCCTCCGGGCGGCCCGCCACCGTGACGACCGTTCCGGAGGCCCGCGTGCAGCCGAGTTCCGCCGCCCGCGGGTGCGCCATGAGGGCGTCGAGGACGGTCTCGTCATCGCACCGCACGTACGCCGTCGCCAGGCCCACGCGCACGACGCCGTGCTGCCGCGCTGCATCGTCGACGAGATAGGCGAGCGGCTGCGGGACCGGTGTGCGGGACACGGCGTCGAGGAAGCCGCGCACCGCACCGGGATCGCGGCCGGCATCGAGCGCACGGCGCAGGGAGGCGGCACTGAAGCGGTACACCACCGCGCCGCCGGTGCTCTCGACGTCCGCCATCAGCCGGAGTTCGCGGTCGAGGTCGGAGCGCAGCGGCCCGGGCGCGACCGCGGTGAGATCGGCCTGGAGGAGCACGTGGTCCAGCGGCGCCGGCATGGCTGCGGCCGCGAGAGCAATGGGGTCTTCGCCTCCCGCGAGCGCGTGACCCATCGGTGCCAGGGCGCCGGCTCCCGTGATCCCGAGGCACTCCGCCTCGCGCAGGATCGCGCACGCCATAGTGGCGCGCTGCGCGCTCGCCTGCCGCGGTGCCGCGAGATCCAGCGCGCGCGTCACCTCGTCAGCGTCCGCCGGGGCCTCGCCCGGCGGCAGAGACGCGAGGACATCGATCACCCGCTGGCGCAGGAGCGGAAGGCCCGGGCGCGCGACGTCGTCCGACAGGGCGTGCGCCTCGCCGACCACCGCGGGCGCGCGCGGCATGCGCAGCCATGCTCCCGCCAGGGCGGCCCAGCGCTCGGGGAGGCCTCCGTCGTGCCAGTCGTCGTACGCCGGCGTCGGGCGCCAGCGCTCGTCGACCTCGCCGTCGCGCGCGATGAGGCCCGCGGCGTGCGCGGCCTCGAGCACCAGGGCCGCAGTCGCCTCGTCCGCGTCGAGGAGCCGCGCCGTCGCGGTGAGGTCGCGCGCCGCGAGTCCGCCCTTGCGCAGTACCGAGGGTGCCTGGCTGCCCGACCAGGCGTCGCCGATGGTCGTCACCGCGAGGATCGCGGCGAGTGCGTGCTGGCCCGCGGTGCGCTCGGCGCGCGCCGCGTCGAGCACGGTCGTGCGCACCCGCCCCGGGGGCCACGGGATGACGGGCAGTCCGGCCAGGCTGTCGCGTGCCGTACGCACGAGGCGCAGCGAGTCGCGCTCGCCCCACGCCAGCGCGAGGACGCGCAGCCGTTCGAGCGCGGCGGCGGCGTCGTCGCGCACCGCGGGATCGAAGGCGGCCAGGACCTCCTCCGCCGCGCAGGATTCCCCCCGCGCGGCCATCTCCTGGGCGACACGGAGGGTCAGGGCGTCGAGGCGGTCCAGCGCCCGTGCGGTCGACGTGGCGGTGCCCGCGCGCGACGCGAGGGCCGTCATGTCCGGGGGAGGGGGATGCAGGAGGTCGGGACGCCCGCGCAGGAGCAGCGCGAGCTCGTCGTCGCCGCGAGAGCGGAGATCGTCGGCGAGACTGCGGAGGGGCACCGGATGACGTTACCCCTAGGCTGCCCCGGTGGGCGTCGTCGGCTTCGACCTGGACATGACGCTCGTCGACTCCGCCGACGGAATCGTGCTCTCCGTGCAGCACGTCGTGTCCGGCTACGGCCTGCATGCCGACGGAGACGAGATCCGCTCCACCATCGGCCTGCCCCTGGATCATGTCTTCCCGCGCTGGCTGCCCGACGAGCCGTACGACGTCCTGCTCGCGGCGTACCGCGCGCACTACCGCGTGCATGGCATCCCGCTCACCCGGCCGATGCCGGGAGCCGCGGAGGCCATCGCCGCGATCCGGGCGGACGGTGACCGCGTCCTCGTCGTGACGGCGAAGCACGGCGCGGTCGCGGGTCTCGCGCTCGACGCCGCCGGCCTCGACGCCGACGCCGTCGTGGGCGACCTCTTCGCCGAGGCCAAGGGCGAGGCGCTGCGCGAGCACCGTGCCTGGGCGTACGTCGGCGATCACCCCGGCGATATCCGGGCCGCGCGCGCCGCCGGTGTGCACGCCATCGCGGTCGCCTCGGGTCCCACGCCGCACCACGAGCTGGCGGCCGCCGGCGCGGACATTGTCCTGCCCACCCTCCACGATGTGCCGGAGTGGCTTGCGCGGGAGCGGCCGAACGGCGGTTAGGCAAAAGCGTGACGGGGGCCAGCGGCGCTCCCTAGGCTCGTGCCCATGATGCGCTTGTCCCGGCCCCGCACCGTCCTCGTCGCCAGCGTCGCCCTCGCCCTGGCCGCCTCCCTCGGGCTGGCCGGCCGGGCGGCAGACGCCGCCCCCACCGAGGCGTCCGCGCCATCCCGCGGGACGTCCTCGGCCGTCGATCCCGAGGTGACGTTCACCGTGGCCCTGCCCTACGACCGCGGGCGCCTGCACCGTGCCGTGCAGCGGGTCTCGACGCCGGGGTCCGCGGAGTACCGTCGCTTCCCGCGCCTGGCCGAGGCCGCCGCGCGCTACGGAGCCACCCCCGGCCAGCGGGCGGCCCTCGTCGCCTGGGCCTCCGGCCGCGGCATGTCCGTGCGCTTCGACAGGACCGGCCTCACCGCTCGCGTGACCGGTCCCGCATCGGCGTGGGAGCGGGTGTACGGCAAGGAACTCGCCGTGGGGGAGGGCCTCCCGACGCCGCGCGTGATGTCCCGCTACATCCCCGGGGACCTGCCTGAGTCGTTCGAATCGCGGACCCCGTCGAGCATGCGGGGCGTCGTGCGCTCGATCATCCCGGTCTCCAGCGAACTCCTTCCGGCGACCCGGGCCACCGTGACCCCGCCGGACAATGAGGGCTCGCCGTTCGGCCCGGGGGAGGACTGCTTCACTCCTGCCGCCCTCGCCAGGTACACGTACAGCCCGTCCCAGTTGCACGCCCCCTACGGAACCGCCGCGCTGCACGCGTCCGGCGACCGCGGCCGGGGCGCGAGGCTCGCCATCGTCGGGCTGGGTCAGTCCTTCGCCCCCGGACTGGCCGAGAAGGCGGGGGAGTGCTTCGACTATCGCGTGCCCCGGGTGAGCGTCACGGGCGCCTTCGGCATGCCCGACCGGCCCGTGCAGAATGGCGGACAGGCCGGGGTGCAGGATGCTGAGAGCAACCTCGACGTGCAGACCTCGGCGGCCGTTCTCCCCGATGCCCGCCGGCTTCACTTCGTCGAGGCGGCCGACGGGGGGTCATTCGTGCTGGCGCTCGTCGATGGATTCACCGCGGCGCTGGAGCGGCTGGACCCCGACGTCATCACCCTGTCCTACGGACTGTGCGATCCCCTGATGAAGGAAACCGGGGACTGGCCGCTGCGCAGCATGAGCGACGACGTGTTCGCGATGGCAGCGCTCGTCGGGACCTCGGTGCTCGTCGCGTCCGGAGACAGCGGCTCCAGCGCATGCTGGCATCAGGGCCTGCAGAAGAAGGGCCTGCAGGCGGCGTACCCCTCGTCCTCGCCGTGGGTCACCGCGGTGGGCGGCACGCGGATCGTCCTGGGCACGGGCAACGCCCGAGTCGAGGAACTCGCCTGGAATGACCAGCAGTGGGATCCCGCCGGCACCGGAGCCGGCACCGGCGGGCCCACCGCCTATCCCTCGCCGTGGTACCAGTCCCCGATCACGGCCCAGAACCGACGCATCGTCCCGGACCTGGCCGCGCATGCGAGCGAGTTCCCGGGCTGGCCGGTCGCGCTCACTCCCCTGCAGTACGAGATGGTCGTCGGCGTCGCTCCGCCGCCGGGGGCCACCTGGGGGATGGCCCCGGTCGGGGGCACGAGTGCGTCGACGCCGTTCACCGCGGCCAACATCGCGCTCATCGCGGCGCGTCACGGGCGTCTCGGGCTGCTCAACCCGTGGCTGTACTCCATCGGCGGGAGTGCGGCGTACCGCGAGGCTTTCTACGACGTCGTCCGCGGCAACAACCAGGTGTCGCCCCCCGCGGCCTGCTGCCGCGCCGAGCGCGGGTACGACGCCGCCACCGGGCTCGGCGCGCCGATGTTCGACGTGCTCGCCCGCCTGGTGGTACCACCCGGTCGGTGAGGTCGTGCGCCCGCGGCTAGCGGGGCCGGCGCCTGCTGCGGGCGGACACGAGCAGGCCGAGGAGGACCAGCGCGAGGCCGACGCCGGTGAGCATCGCGAGGAACCACAGGGCGGACGGCAGGGTGAGCCCGGGCACCACCAGGGGCAGCAGGGCCAGCGCGGCGAAGACCAGGCCGACGACCGTCACGACGGCCCCGACGCGCATGATGCGGTCCCCTGGAGAGTCGGGGGAGCCCTGCCCGGTCACCGGGCCACCCTAGGGCCGTCCGCGAGCCCCGCGCCGACTAGCCTGTGGGGGCTGGGCACATCGAGGGAGGGACTGCCATGCCGACCGGCAAGGTCAGGTGGTACGACGTGGACAAGGGCTTCGGCTTCTTGTCGACGGACGACGGCGAGGACGTCTTCGTCCACGCCTCCGCGCTGCCCGCCGGCGTCACCTCCCTCAAGCAGGGCGCCCGCGTGGAGTTCGGCATCGTCGATGGCAAGCGCGGCAAGCAGGCCATCACCGTCACGATCCTCGAGCAGCCGGCCTCCATCGTGAAGGCCGGCCGCAAGCCGGCCGAGGACATGGCGGTCATCGTCGAGGACCTCATCACGCTGATGGACAGCGCCTCCAACCAGTTGCGCCGCGGTCGCTACCCCACCGACGAGCACTCCCGCAAGCTCGCGGCGGTGCTGCGGGCCGTCGCCGACGACTTCGACGTCTGAGGCGGGTCATGCATTCTCGTTCTGCTCGCGCGCGCACGGCCCTCGTGGCCGCGGTGGCCGTGGCCGGTGCCTTCGGCCTCGCCGCGTGCGAGAAGCCTGCTCCCGGCATCAGCGTCTTCTCCGGGACCACGAGCGCCTACCGCGAGGCGCTGTGCTGGTCGTTCGACGGCCAGCCGCTGTCGTCGGAGAACTGCGCCCAGGACCTCATCACCGGCGCCATGTCCGGCGACCGCGTGGTGCGCATCCCGGTGATCCCGGGGAACACGGTCGGCATCAGCGTCGACCCCGCGGTCGCGGACGCGGGCTGGTACCCGTTGGTGGGCACCCAGCGACTCACCGATCGGCCCCTGACGACGACGTACTACCGCTTCACGTACCCGGGACTCCAGCAGATCCCGGCCGCGGGCATCCCCCTCCAGGTCGTCGCCGACAAGGGCGGCGAGACCGTCGGCCTGTGGCTGTTCCAGCTCGTGCCGGCCGAGGGGGTCACGTGAGCGCGATCGACAGCGTCGCCGCTGCCGCGGTCGACCTGGCGCGCGCGGCCGCCGAGGATGAGGCGCCGCTCGGGACCGTGGGCGAGCACCTCGGTGCCACGTCCGACGGGGAGCGGCTCGTGACGCACGCCTTCGCCTGCCTCGACCCGGGGTACGTCGGCTGGCGGTGGTCGGTGACCCTCGCCCGCGCCTCGCGCGCGAAGACGGCGACGGTCGACGAGGTCGTGCTGCTGCCCGGACCGGATGCCCTGGTGGCACCGGCGTGGGTGCCGTGGAGCGAGCGGGTGCGGCCCGGCGACCTCGGAGTCGGCGTCATCTGGCCCACCGCCCCGGACGATGCGCGCCTGGTCCCCGGCTACTCCGGCGAGGACGACCTGACCGGCCTCGCCGACCGCTCGCCGCTGTCGCCGAGCCAGTGGGAGATCGGCCTCGGGCGAGTGCGCGTGCTCTCCGCGCTCGGCCGCGATCTGGCCGTCGACCGGTGGGAGACCGGGGATCGCGGTCCGGAGTCGACGATGGCCAAGTCCGTGCCCCTCACCTGCTCGACATGCGGCTTCCTCATGCCCATCGGGGGACCGCTGGGCCAGGCATTCGGCATCTGCGCGCACGACATGTCGCCGGCCGATGGATGCGTCGTGTCGCTGGCGTTCGGCTGCGGTGCCCACTCCGAGGTGGTCGAGGCCGCGCCGGAGCCGGTCCCCGAGCCGGTGACCGACGAGGTCGGCTTCGACGTGATCGACCTGGGCGCTGCCGACACGGACGCTGTGGAGTCGGACGCCGTGGATCCGGACGGCGGCGTCGACCCGGACACCCCCGACCTCGGCCACTCCTGAGGGGTCAGCCCCGTCGGCGCATCCGCGATCGCCGGGCGAGCACGATCGCCAGGCCCGGGATCGCCAGGAGGGCGCCGCAGGCGCACACCAGGGTCCACTGCGCGACGTCGACGCCCGGGTAGCGCTCGGCGATCGCCGGCCCTGCCACGAGCATGACCACGAGCGCGAGGACCCACAGCACAGCACCCACCGCGAGAGCGGCGACGCCACTGTCGTCTCGGGTGCGCAGCCGCGGGTCCGCGCGTACCCGGTCGATCGCCGATGGGGCAGGGTCCGGGGCCACGCCCCCGACGCTACCGCGCGGGCAGCCTAGGGTGAGGGGATGGATCACCGATCGCGGCGCCTCATCACCCTCGGGGTGCTCGCGGCGTGCGTGGTGGGCCTCATCGTCGCGGCGGTCGTGCGCTGATCGACGCCAGTACGCGCGGCCGAGCGTCGGGTCTCAGCCGGGGGCGATGTCCTCGGGCACCCGCTTCCACAGCAGGAGGACGAAGCTCGCGGCAAAGAACAGGAACATGAAGCCGAAGGCGATGTGCACGTCCAGGGCATCCGCGAGCGCGGCGAGCGCGAAGGGGGCGATCCCGCTCATCACCGCGACTCCTGCGCTGGTGAGGCCCGCGGCGCGGTCCGGCTGGCCCGCGGACGCCCGCATCGCGCGGCCGATGCCGAGCGGGAAGTGCATGGCGATACCGCACCCGATGAGGACGAAGCCGATGATGAGGGGGATCGCACCGGTCACCAGCCAGGTGTAGGCGAAGGCTGCGGCAGCGAAGAGGATCGAGGCGCCGAAGACCAGCTCGGAGGAGACCCTCTCCACGAGGCGCGATCCGATGAGCCGGCCGACGATCATGCCCGTGACGATGGCCGCGAGCGTCGCCGATGCGGCGGCCGGACCGAGACCGCCGCGCTCGCGCAGCAGGTCCGGTCCCCACTGCAGCAGGGTGATCTCCACGCCGGTGAGGAGGATGAGGGTGAGGACGGCCCACCACACGAGGCCGGGCATCCGCGGAGCATCGCGTCGGCTCTCCAACTCCGCGCCGACGTTGAAGGCCGACGTCCTGCGACCCCGGGCGACCTCGAGCAGCAGCGCGATGACCGCGAGCAGGACCAGCCCCGACCGCCAGCCGAGCGCGAGCGTCGCGCCGACGCCGATGGCGAAGGTCCCGATGAGCGATGCGAACGACGCCGTCAGGTTGGCCTCCGCCAGCGCGGCGTCGGCCGCGGGTCCCTGGCGTGCCTCGAGGTACGCACTCGCGCCCACCACGGCGAATCCACATCCCAGGGAGCCCACGAAGGGCCCGAGCGCGACCAGCCACAGCGGTCCGCCCGAGACGTAGAGCAGCGCCCCGGCGGCGACGCCCAGCGAACTGCACCGCAGCAGCGTGGCGCGATCGAATCGGCGCACGACGATGGGCCCGACAATGCTTCCGACGAGGCCGCCGAGGGCCAGGGAGATGCCGAGGAGCGAGGCCGCCGTACGCGTGAGTCCCTCGTCATCGCGCAGCAGTGTGAGCGACGCGCTGAAGCCGTAGACGACCCAGCCGAGGAGCCCCAGCTGTGCGTAGGCGAGGAGCGTGGCGCGGTCGCGGATCGGGCGGACGGGAGCGTGGACGACCTCGTCGTGCCGATCCGGTGGCGTCATCCCAGTTCGGAGACGACGTAATCCACTGAGCGCGTGAGCTGCCGGACGTCGTCGGGATCGACCGCGGGAAAGACGGCCACGCGCATCTGGTTGCGGCCCAGCTTGCGGTAGGGCTCGGTGTCGACGATCCCGTTGTCGCGCAGGGCTTTGGTGACCGCGGTGGCATCGATCCGGTCGTCGAAGTCGATGGTCGCCACCACCGCGGAGCGCTTGGCGGGATCGGCGACGAACGGCGTCGCGAAGTCGCTTGCCTCCGCCCAGTCGTAGAGGATCCCGGAGGACTCGGACGTGCGCTTCGTGCACCAGTCCAGGCCGCCGTTCGCGAGGAACCAGTCCACCTGCTCGGCCATGAGGTAGATCGTCGCGAGAGCCGGAGTGTTGTAGGTCTGGTCCTGGCGGGAGTTGTCGAGGGCGATCTTGAGGTCGAGGAACGCCGGGGTCCAGCGCCCGCTCGCGGAGATCTCCTCGACGCGGGCCATCGCCGCCGGGGACATGAGGGCGAACCACAGGCCACCGTCGGAGCCGAAGCTCTTCTGCGGGGCGAAGTAGTAGACGTCGACCTGGGTGGGGTCGAGAGGCAGGCCCCCGGCGCCGGAGGTCGCGTCGAAGAGGACCAGTGCGTCGTCGTCCGCCCCCGTCACGCGGTGGGGGGTCACGACGACGCCGGTCGAGGTCTCGTTGTGGGGGGAGCAGTAGGCGTCGATGCCGGCCTCGGCCCGGAAGGAGGGGGCATCGCCGGGGTCGGCCGTGATGACGGCCTGGTCCCCGAGGTGCGGGGCCTCCTGGGCGGCCTGGGCGAACTTCGCCCCGAACTCCCCGAAGGACAGGAACTGCGCGCGGTCGCGGATGAGGCCGAACGTCGCCACGTCCCAGAAGGCGGTCGATCCGCCGTTGCCGAGCACCACCTCGTAGCCGTCGGGGAGCGAGAAGAGATCCGCGAGCCCCGCGCGCAGGCGCCCGACCTGCGACTTCACGGTCTTCTGCCGGTGCGACGTGCCGAGGTACGTGCCGGCGACGTCGAGCAGGCCGGACACCTGCTCGCGGCGCACCTTGGAGGGGCCCGAGCCGAAGCGCCCGTCGGCGGGAAGGAGGTCGGCGGGGATGCGGATCTGGTCGGCCACGGCGACAGGCTACGTGGCGAGCGGGCGGCGGCGTACGGCGGTCGGCTGGGACTCGCGCACCGAGGGGGTGTAGCCGGAAGGCGCCACCATCTGCGCATCCCACCCGGGCACGGCCTCGGGGGGGCGCGGCCCGGCCCCGATGTAACGGGCGGACGGGCGCACGAGGCGGCCGGTGCGCTTCTGCTCGAGGATGTGCGCACTCCAGCCGGCCAGGCGTGCGCAGGTGAACATCGACGTGAACATCTGGGAGGGCACCTCGGCGTAGTCCAAGACGATGGCCGCCCAGAACTCCACGTTGGTCTCCAGGATCCGGTCAGGGCGCCGCTCGCGCAGTTCGGCCAGGGCGGCCTGCTCGAGGGCCTCGGCGACCTCGTAGCGGGGTGCGTCGAGCTCCCGGGCGGTGCGTCGCAGGACCCGCGCGCGCGGGTCCTCGGCGCGGTAGACCCGGTGGCCGAAGCCCATGAGGCGCTCGCCGCGGTCCAGGACGCCGCTGACATACGCCCGGGCGTCGCCGGTGCGCTCGACCTCCTGGATCATCCCGAGGACGCGCGCCGGGGCGCCGCCGTGCAGGGGCCCGCTCATCGCGCCAACAGCTCCGGAGATCGCCGCGGCCACGTCCGCGCCGGTGGAGGCGATCGTCCGCGCCGTGAAGGTGGAGGCGTTCATGCCGTGCTCCGCCGCGGACACGAAGTACGCGTCCACCGCCTGCACGTGCTTGGGGTCGGGCTCGCCGCGCCAGCGGATCATGAACCGCTCGACCACCGTCGATGCCTCGTCGATGCGCGCCTGCGGCACCATGGGCATGCCGAGTCCGCGTGCCGACTGGGCCACGAAGGACATGGCCATGACGGAGACGTGCGCGAGGTTCTCCCGCGCGGTGTCGTCGTCGATGTCGAGCAGGGGCCGAAGCCCCCAGCCGGGAGCCAGCATCGCGATCGCCGACTGCACGTCGACGCGGACATCCCCGGAGTGCACGGGGATCGGGTAGGGCTCGGCGGGCGGCAGGCCCGGATTGAACTCGTTGTCGACGAGCAGGCCCCAGACATTGCCGAAGGACACCCGGCCGACCAGGTCCTCGATGTCGACCCCCCGGTAGCGCAGGGCGCCGCCGTCGCGGTCGGGCTCGGCGATCTCGGTCTCGAAGGCGACCACGCCCTCGAGGCCGGGCACGAAATCCCGCAGCATGCCGCCATTCAACCGAACCCCGGCGGGCCCACGGGGAGCGGGGCACGAGGGGGAGCCGGGCCCGCCGTGCGGCTCGGGGCAGGATGTCCCCGTGAGCCTGTGGTCGCCGCCCCCGGAGGATGCCCCGCGGCGCCTGGCCGACCTGCGGGTGTCCTACGACGCCGGGACCCTCCTCGAGGGCGACCTGCTCGCCACCCCGCTGGCGCAGTTCGCGGCCTGGTTCGACAAGGCGCTGCGGGTGGGGCTGCCCGAGCCCAACGCAATGATCGTCGCGACGGCGGTGGACGACGTTCCGTCGGCGCGCACCGTCCTGCTGAAGGAGGCCGACGCGCGTGGCTTCGCGTTCTACACCAACCTCGGCTCGCGCAAGGGCCGGGCGATCGCGACGAACCCTCGCGCATCCCTCGTCTTCCCCTGGTTTGCGATGCACCGCCAGGTGGTGGTCGTCGGTGACGTCACTGCGGTGCCGCGTGCCGAGGCGGCGGCGTACTTCGCCTCTCGCCCGCTGGGCTCGCGACTGGGCGCCTGGGCGAGCCGCCAGTCCGAGGTGATCGACGATCGCGACATCCTCGACGCGCGCTACGCCGAACTCGCGGAGCGCTTCGGCGACGAGGTGCCGCTGCCGGAGTTCTGGGGCGGCTGGCTGGTGCGCCCGGTCCCGGTGGAGTTCTGGCAGGGCCGGGAGTCGCGCCTGCACGACCGGCTGCGGTTCCGCCGGGTGGCACCCGATGCCCGCCTCGACGACCCAGCCGGCAGCGTCGTCGAGCGGCTCTCGCCCTGACATGGCGCGACTCTTCGCCGACCTGACGCCGCTGCGCGAGAGCGCCCCCTTCCGGCGGCTGTGGATCGGCAACAGCGTCGGGACGATCGGCCAGCAGATGTCGGCCGTGGCCGTCGCGATCGAGGTCTACGACATCACGGGGTCGTCGTTCGCGGTAGGTCTCACCGGGCTCTTCC
>JBJTJS010000137.1:0-11892 GCA_046096085.1 bacterium | reverse complement strand
GACATGGGCTACGTCGCGGGCGCGATCTTCGGGGCGGCCATCTACGCCGTCCTCCGGCTCCTCCTGCGCCCGAAGTCCGGCTTCACCCCCGTCGTCACCGCCTAGTGGGCCCTACGCAGTCGGCCCTACCCCGTCGGCCGCCGTGAGGGCGCCGGGGCGCAGGATGCGCGGAGGGCCGCCCTTGCAGTCGACCAGCGCCGACTCGAGGCCCACGCAGCACTCGCCGCCGTCGAGCGCGACGTCGTCGGCGTCGAGGACCCCATCGAGCTCGTCGAGCGCGTGGCGCACCGTGGTGGGGCTCACCCGCCCGAACCGGTTGGCGCTGGGGGCCGCGACGCCGTGCGGTGCGCGTGCCGGGTCCTGGCCGTCCATGCCCGCGAGCGCGGCCCGCGCCCCCGGATGCGCGGGCACGCGCACGGCAACGGTGTCCTGGCCGCCGGTGACGTCGTCGCCGGCCCTCGGCCCGCGCGCCAGGACGAGAGTCATCGGCCCCGGCCAGTACGCCGCGGCGAGGTCCCGGGCGTAGGCGGGGGCATCGCGCACCCAGCCCGCGGCGGGGTCCAGGACCGCGGCGTCGTGGGCGTGGACGATCACCGGGTGGTCGACCGGACGGCCCTTGGCCGCGTAGAGGCGCGCGATCGCGACGGGGTCATCGGCTCGCGCGGCGAGCCCGTACACCGTCTCGGTGGGCAGGATGGCGAGGCGACCGGCGAGGAGGGCTCGCGCGACGGCTGCCGGGTCCTCGACGAGGTGCGTCACGCCGTTGACCTGTCGTGGCGCATGTGGTGCCCGCCGGAGCGGAAGGCGTCGGGAGGTGCCGGGGACGGCGTAGCGCGCAGCGCGGCGAGGACCGCGAGGTTGTAGTCGCAGTCGGGCACGGCGTCGGGGTCCGCGGCGCGGAGCACGTCGGGGATCGTGAGGTAGGCGTCGCGCGCGGCGGCGTAGCGCGCCTGCGCTGCTTCGAGTGACCCCAGCCGCCCCAGGAGGGCGGCCGCTTCGTGCTGGCACTCCGCGGCGCGCTCGGGCAGCCCGGCGTCGGCATACCCGGCGGCCGCGGCGTCAAGCAGAGACAGCGCCTCCACCGACTCCGCGGCGTCCGCCGAGCGGGTGCGCACGATGGCCTCGCCGTGCCGAGCGTCCTGCAGTCGCACGGCGTCCCCGGCCCGCTCAGCGGCACCCGCCGCGCGGGCGAACTCGGCGATGGCCTCGTCGGTCTCCCCCGCGGCATCCAGCGCGGTGGCGCGCGCGATGCGCAGGTCGGTCTCGGCAGAGGGGTCCGGAAGAGACTGCGCATGGGCGAGGGCGCGCTCTGCGATCGCCGCGGCCGTGCGCGGGTCGCCGCTCTCGCTGAGCCGCCAGGCGAGCCCGGGTGCCGCGGAGACGACGGCGGGCGAGTCGCCGAGACGGTCGAAGTCGTCGAACGCCGTGAGCAGTGTGACGGTGGCGTCGTCCTCGCGGCCCAGGGCGAGGAGCGCGGCCCCGAGGACCTGGCGCGTCCGTGCGGCCAGGGCCGGGTCGTCGTCGCAATCGCGGATGAGGGTGAGCGACTCGCGCATCGCCTCCTCCGGCCGACCGGCGTCGACGAGATGGATGGCCCGCTCGTATCGCGCGCGGCGGCGTTCGACGTCATCCGTACCGGGGTCGGCGATGACCTTGTCCAGCGCGGACGTGGCCTCGCGCGGACTGCCATCGGCACGAGCCACCTCGCCGGCGACGGAGTCGAGGGCCTTGCGCGGCGCGCGGCGGCCCCAGCCCTTGACGAACGGGCGTGCCTGGTCGACGGCGACGCGTGCATCGGCCCACCGTCCGAGCGAGGCGTAGGCGGCGGCGCGCCCCACACGCACCCACGCCTCGAGCAGCCCGAGGTCTCCGTGGCGTCGGTCCGGAGGGGGGAGGCTCAGGGAGGACGCGTGCAGGAGGCGGTCCCGGTCGTGCCCGCCGTCGGCGCGCAGCAGGTCGACGTACGCCTGCGCCTGGTCGAACTCGCCGAGGGCCTCGTCGGGGCGGCCCAGCATGAGCAGCGCCTGGCCGGCGCGGGTGCGTCCCACGGCGGCGAGGTAGGGCTGGCCGTCGGCCTGGGCCGCGGCCGCCTGGGCCCGCGCGTCGGCGAGGAGCGCCTCTGCCGGGTGGGCGTCGCCCGGCACCGCCTCGTCCATCCCCCCACTATCCCCGAACTCCCGCGGCACCGGCACCCACCGGCCGATGTTCGAGGCGCCGCGATGTTCGGGGTGTGTAAGGGGGTGGTTAGGGAAGGGGTTCCGGGGAGGCGCCGGGAGGCATCCCGGTGGCACCCTGGAGGAAGGCCTCAGCAGAGGGGCGCAGGCACGTGGTCATGGGCCACGCGGTCACAGGCACAGGAGGAATCGTGAGCCAGCACGACGACGGTTACGCCGATCCCGCGCGCACGGCGGTCTACCCCCCCTACGGACGCCCCGATCCAGTACAGCCGACGTACGAGCAGCCGACGTACGAGCAGCCGACCTACGACCGGCAGGCCTACGACGAGTACTGGGCTCGCCAGTACGCATCGAACCCATATTCCTCGAGCGCGTACGGCACCACCGCGTACGCCGCCCCCTCCACGCCGCGCCACAGCAGGGGCGGCGGCAACGGGGGGAAGGTGGCCCTGGCCGTCACCGGCGCCGCGATCGTCGCGATCGTCGCCGGCACGATCGGCGGCGCCGTCGGCTTCACCGCCGCGCGCCTCACCGCTCCCGCGCCCGCGGCTGCCGTGGCCGCGCCCGCCGCTCCGCTCGGCGGCAGCGCCGATGCGCCGAGCCTGGCGGCCAACGGTTCGATCGCCGCGGTGGCCCAGGCCGTCCAGCCCTCGGTCGTGCAGATCAACGTGGGCGAGGGCGAAGGCACCGGGTCCGGCTTCATCATCCAGGAGGACGGCTACATCCTCACCAACCATCACGTCGCCGGCGGCGGGGGCGCGCTCAGCGTCACCTTCTCCGACGGCGAGACCGCGGAGGCGGAACTCGTCGGGAGCAGCCCCGGCTACGA
Organism: bacterium; assembly: GCA_046096085.1. Taxonomy (GTDB): domain Bacteria; phylum Actinomycetota; class Actinomycetes; order S36-B12; family S36-B12; genus Mxb001. Next base: position 8,886 of record JBJTJS010000137.1, on the reverse strand, counting down.
CCTGGCGGTCATCAAGGTCGCGGAGTCGGGCCTGCCGGCCGTGGCGCTCGGCTCCTCCGGCGCCCTCCAGGTGGGCGACACCACGATCGCGATCGGCTCTCCCCTCGGCCTCCAGGGCACCGTGACGTCCGGCATCGTGAGCGCCCTCAACCGCCCGGTGTCGGTCGGCGGCAATGGCCAGGGCGACACCGCGTTCATCAACGCCATCCAGACCGATGCGGCGATCAACCCCGGCAACTCGGGCGGGCCGCTCGTCGACGGCAACGGCGCCGTCATCGGCGTCAACTCGGCGATCATGTCCATGGGCAACGGCATGGGCGGCGGCGCGGGCTCCATCGGACTCGGCTTCGCGATCCCGATCGACACCGCCCAGCGCATCGCCTCGGAGCTCATCTCCACGGGATCGTCCGCCACGCCGATCATCGGCGTGCAGCTCGCCATGGACTTCGACGGCCCGGGTGCCCGGGTCGCGGACGTGAGTTCGGGCGGGCCGGCCGCCGCGGCCGGACTGCTCACGGACGATGTCATCGTCGAGTTGAACGGCGTCCCCGTCCAGGATGCGACCGACCTCATCGTCGACATCCGCTCGCTGGCCCCGGGGGAGACGGTGACCGTCACCGTCGAGCGCGGCGGCCAGGAGCGCACCTTCGACCTCACGCTCGCGGCCCAGGAGTAGGGCGAAAGCCTGGGCCGCCCGCGCCCGCCCGGCGTCTCCGTCACCCCCCCTCCGGAGCCGCCGGCGGGCGCCTACTCTGTGGTGCATGGCCATCGAGTTCGCCGCGTCCCCGAAGCCCACGCTTGGCATCGAGGTCGAACTCCAGTTGGTCGACGTCGAGAAGGGGAACCTCGTCTGCGTCGCCCCCGACGTCCTCGCCGAGTTGGGGGCCGCCCATCCCGGCGGTGAGCACCCCAAGGCGAAGCCCGAGCTCTTCCAGTGCACCATCGAGGTCATCACCGGCGTCTGCGAGACGGTGGCGCAGGCGCGCGACGACCTCGCGGCCACGATGATCGAGGTGCAGGCCGCTTTGGCGCCGCGCGGTGCGGGCTTCGTCGCCACCGGCCACCATCCCTTCACCCCGTGGTACGAGTTGGACCTCACCAATGGCGAGCGCTACCAGCGTCTCGTGCAGCGCATTGCCTGGCCGGCCCGGCAACTCACCACGCACGGCGTCCACGTGCATGTCGGCGTCCGCTCCGGCGAGAAGGCCGTCGCCACGGTCAACGCGCTGTCGGGCTACCTCCCGGTCTTCCTCGCACTGTCCTCGTCGAGCCCCTACTGGCACGGCCAGGACACCGGCCTCGCGTCTATCCGCACCAAGGTGTTCGAGGCCATGCCGACGACGGGCCTGCCCCCGGAGTTGGAGAGCTGGGCGGAGTTCAACGACTTCCTCGACACCCTCATCAACGCGGGGACGATCGAGAGCGTCCGCGAGGTGTGGTGGGACATCCGCCCCCACCCCGGCTACGGAACCGTCGAGCTGCGCATGTGCGACGCGATGCCGACCCTGTGGGAGACCTGCGCGATGGCCGCGCTCGCCCAGTGCCTGGTGCAGTCGTTCGACGACATGATGGATGCCGGCCAGAGGCCGCCGGTGCCGCGCGTGTGGGTGCGCCGCGAGAACAAGTGGCGCGCGGCACGCTACGGCGTCGACGCCGACCTCGTCGTTGACGGCTCCGGGCGCACCCAGCCGCTGCGGGAGGTCGTGGCGGAGATCGTCGCCGACCTCATGCCGATCGCCGAGCGACTGGACTGCGCGTCAGAACTGTCGGACCTGCTCGTCATCGCCGAGCGCGGCCCGAGTTACGTCCGCCAGCGCCGCCTCGTCGAGGAGGGCCTGGGCCTCGACGAGCTCGTCGGGCGGCTGCGCGAGGAGATGCTCGCCGATCTCGCGGAGCCCGATCGGGCGTGACTCCCATGATCGACGCACTGGCGTCGGGGCTCGACGAGGAGCTCATCGACGTACGACGCCGCCTGCATGCCTTCCCTGAGCTGTCCTACCGGGAGTTCGTGACGACCGCGACCCTGATCGAGCGCCTCGAGGTCGCGGGTCTCGCGCCGCAGCGGCTCGCCATCGGGACCGGGCTCGTGTGCGACATCCCCGGCACGTCGCCGGGACCGCTCGTGGTGCTGCGCGCCGACATCGATGCCCTCGCGACCGACGACCTGTCCGAGTCGGAGTACCGCTCGCACCACGACGGCGTCTCCCACGCCTGCGGCCACGACGCCCACGCGGCCATCGTCCTCGGCGCCGGGCTCGTGCTGCAGGCGCTGGCGCAGACCGATGGGTGGCCCGGCACGGTGCGGCTGGTCTTCGAGCCGGCCGAGGAAGCGGTGCCCGGCGGGGCGGTCGCCGTGATCGAGGAGGGCTGGATCGCGGGCGCGGCGTACGTCCTCGGCCTGCACTGCGACCCGAAGACCGATGTCGGCCGGATCGGTCTGCGCCGCGGTCGGCTCACCGCGTCCGCCGACGCGGTGCGGATCGTCGTCACGGGCCCCGGCGGTCACACCGCGCGGCCCCACCTCACTGTCGACCTCATCCGGGTCCTCGCCGGGCTCGCCGTCGCCCTGCCCGACGAGGTGCGCCGCCGCCTCGGCGATGCCGACGCACCCGGCCATGACATGCCGGGCAACGACGTCGTCATGGTGTTCGGCGCGATCGAGGCCGGCGACGCCAGCAACGTCATCCCGGCAATGGGGGAGATGCGCTGCGTGCTGCGCATCGCCGACCCTGACGCGTGGGGGCGTGGCGAGGAGGCGGTCCGCGCGGCGGTGGCCGACCTCCTCCGAGACTCCGGCGCCGGCTTCGAGGTGCACTACGAGCGCGGTGCGCCGCCGGTTGTCAACGATCCGTCCGCGATCGACGTCCTCGCCGAGGCCGCGCAGGCCGTGGTCGGGTCGGAGGGGGTCGTCGAGGCGCCGACATCGATGGGTGCGGACACCTTCTCCTGGTACGGCGCCCATGCGCGCGCCGGCTACGCGCGCCTCGGGACCCACTCCGGCGACCGGCGGCTGGACCTGCATGCGTCGACGTTCGACATCGACGAGCGGGCGATCGGCATCGGCGTGCGGCTGCTGTCGACGGCCGCGCTCCTCGCGCTCGGCGCCCCGGGTCGCGGCACGCCCGGCCCTGCGGCAGTCTGAGCGGGTGGGCATCGTCGACTCGGCAGCGGAGGCGTTAGCCACGGGCTTCCGGCGCATCGTGTCCGGCGACCCCGACGGGCAGCCCGACTGGGTCACCCAACTCGAGCACGGCAGCGACCCCGGCTACTTCGGCCCCGGCAGCGCGACCTGGACCGTGCACGGCTCCCTTCCCACGCTCGTCGGCGGGGTGCGCGCCCTGCTCGTGCAGGCCCTGCACCCGGGCGCGCTCGCGGGAGTGGCCGAGCACTCGCGCTACGAGGACGATGCCCTCGGGCGACTCGCCGGGACCACCCGCTGGCTCACGGTCGTGTCCTTCGGCGACACGGCGCAGGCCGACCGGGAGTGCGCCCGGGTCCGCGGCCTTCATCGCAGCGTCGTGGGGACGTACGTCGACGCTGCGGGCAGGGCCGCTGAGTACTCCGCGCGCGACCCCGAGATGCTGCGCTGGGTGCATGCCGCCTTCACCGACTCCTTCCTCGCCACCCATCGCATCTGGGGCGCGCCGATCCCCGGGGGCGAGGACGCCTACGTGCGCGAGTGGGCGAAGGCCGGGGAGCTTGTCGGCGTCACCAACCCGCCGCGCTCCGTGGACGAGCTCACCGACCAGTTGGCGGCCTTCGATCCCGTGCTGCGCGGCGACGAGCGCAGCGCGCGCACCGTCCGCTTCATCCGCAATCCGCCGCTGCCCCTGCCCGCGCGGCCGCCGTACGGCGTCCTCTTCGCCGGGGCCGTGGCGACACTCCCCGCGCACTACCGCGCGAAGCTCGCCCTGCCTCCCGTGCCCATGCGGTTCGCGCGCCCGGCCGTCGGGGCCCTCCTCGGGGGCATGGGCGCCGTCCTCGGCCGGCAGTCCCCCTCGCAGCGCAACGCCCGCAGGCGCGTGGCCCGCCTCGATCCCCCCGCCGCCTGACGTCAGTCGAACTCGTACCGATGGGAGTTCTCCCCTCAGTCGAACTCGTGCCGATGGGAGTTCTTCCCTCAGTCGAACTCCATCGCGCTTTCCCGCATCAGCCGCACCACCACGATCGCTCCGAGCGCGGTCGCGACGGCACCGCACAGCGCCAGCGCCGGCAGCGTGTTGAGCGGGATGAGCGCCAGGGAGACGCCGAGCAGGTAGCCCAGCGGCGTCGCGAGCGCGATGAAGGCCGCCAGCCGCATGCCCGCTGCCCATGCGCGCGCGGACTGCACCAGGGCGACGTTGATGACCACCGTGCTCACCAGCAGCCCCGCGATCCGCGTGAGGAGCACCGCCTGGAGCCCTTGAGAGGCGGCAAGGAGGGCGATGGACCCGAGGTCGACCGAGGAGGCGCCGAAGAGCACCATGCCGGTCGCCACCACCGCGATGAGCAGCGCCTCGACCCCCAGCAGCGCGTAGCGCACATGCAGCCCGCTCATGTGCCGGGCCAGGAAGCGTCGAAGGTAGACCGACGCGAAGACGGCGATGGTGAACGTCACGAGCGAGACGAGCGAGGCGAGCATGGCGCGGTCGCGCTGCCCCTCGAGCAGGGAGAGCACGACGATGACGAGGTTGCCGGTCTGGTTCGCGACGAACACCCCGAAGCGCGCGTACGCCACCGCGTCGACCCCGCCGCTCGTGGCCGACAGCAGCACGACGAGCGCGAAGACGTGGGGGACGTAGCCCTTGGCGATCCCCGCGTCGGTCCCGGGCATGGGCGGGGCGCTACTCGGCCGAGGGGACCTGGCGGGCCTGGTCCTGCGCCTGCTTGACCACGGTCGCGCCGCTCACCATCGCCCGCCGCCAGGGCGGCACGCCCTCGATCTCGATCTCCAGGGAGAACGACAGGAACGTGCGGATGAGGACGATGAGCCCGAGCACCAAGACGTTGTCCAGCGTGGGGGCCACGGCCACCGTGCGCAGCAGGTCGCCGGCGACGAGGATCTCCAAGCCGAGCAGGATGACGCCGCCGAACGTCTGGCGCATGAGCTTGTACGCCGCGACCCCGCTCTTCGTGCGGTTCCACTGCCGGATCGACACGACGAACGCGAAGACGAGCCCGATGACGAGCACCCCCGCGGCGACCGCCTCGAAGCCCTGGGCGATCGTGAGCATCACCGAGGTGTAGAGCTCTTCATCCACGGGGCATTCCTACCAGTGCATCGAGCTCGGCGAGGGTCGCCTCGAGCAGTTCGCGAGGCTCAGGGACGAGGACGGCGTCCACGGCGAACCCCACGGTCACGGTGTCGGCGTACGAGAAGATCGTCGCGGTCATGGGCTGGTCGCCGGAGCAGGGCGCGAAGCCGATGACCTGGTCGACCTCCACCCCCGCGAACGTGATGGGCGTGCGAGGACCGGGGACGTTGGTGAGGACGCCGACCGTCTTGTTGGCGAAGAAGTCGGTGAGGCCGACGGCCACCGGGTCGGGGGCCGCGGAGATCCCGCGCTGGATGCCGAAGGTGAGCACCGGCTCGTCGGAGTGCTTGATGTGGTTCATGCGCCGCCGCGTCGCGGCGAGACGCTCGATCGGATCAGCGGGGGTGAGAGGCAGCACGATCATGACGAGCGCGAAGAAGTTGCCGAGGTCCTCGGGAAGGTTGTCGTCGAGGGGGACGAGGTTGACCGGCACCATCCAGGCGACCTCGTCGACCCCGCGGTCGCCGTGCGCCTCGAGATAGCGGCGCAGGCCGCCGCCCACCGCCGTGATGAGGACGTCGTTCACGGTGGCGCCGTGGGCGCGACCGGCCGCCTTGATCGCGTCCAGCGGCACCGGGGGAGACCACACGATCGCCTTGTTGGTGCCCGGCGTCCCCGACCAGACCGTCTCGACGCTGGGGCCGCGCAGCAGGAGCTTCGCCACCGTGGAGATGTCGTTGGTGAGCCTGGTCTCCACCCCCGCGAGGTCAAGCGCGTCGGCGAGACGATCGGGATGACGCACCAGGTCGCTGCCGAGGGCGGCACCGCGCTCGAGCGCGCGGGAACCGTCGCGCACGATCTCGGCCGCGACGGCGCCGGCCAGGCGCGCGGAGTCGGCGACGACCGCGGTGGTCGCGGAGAGCAGCCCGCCGATCACCGCCGCGGGCCCGACCGGCGTGGACTCCCGGGCCACGCGCGCGGAGATCTGCGCGTCGTCCTCGTCGCACAGGCTGAGCATGACCATGGTGAGGCGCACGCCGTCGGCCACCGCATGGTGGAAGCGCGAGACCAGCGCCGAGCCCGCGGTCCCGTCGGCGAGGGTGAGGCCGTCGACCAGAGTGACGTCCCAGAGCGGGTGAGCGCGGTCCATGGGGCGCGAGCGCCGGGAGGCGACGTACTCCTCCAGTTGCGCGATGCCCCCGGGCGCCGGCAGCGTCGCGCGCTGGACATGGCGGGCGATGTCGAAGTCGGGGTCGGGCTCCCACGCCCAGTCGCGACCCTGCGCGATCGGCCGGCACGTGAACACGGGGAAGCGCTCGAGCACTCGCTTGCGGGTGACGCCCAGGAGGGTGTCCCAGTCGGGGACGCCGCGCAGCATGAGGACGCCGTCGATCACCATGAGGTTGTTGGGGCGATCCATGGTGAGCCACAGGGCATCCTGCGCGCTCAAGGCCCGTGCCGTCACGTGTCCGCCTCCCTCCGGTGGGGGTCCACGGTACGCCCGGTGGCAGGATTCCGCCGTGGCTGATCCTGCCCCCCTTGTGTGGACGCCCGACCCGGCGTGGACCGAGAGGGCGGCCATCACGCGGTTCGCGGCGTACGCCGGCGAGCGCACCGGACGAGACATGTCGGACGCGGAGCGACTCCAGGCGTGGTCGGTGGCCGAGCCGGGGGAGTTCTGGCGGGCGGTCTGGGACTTCTACGACCTCATCGGCGAGCCCGGCCCGGTGGCAGCGGTGCCGGCGACCCTGCCGGACGCGACGTTCTTCCCCGCAGCGCGACTCAACCTCGCCGAGAACTACCTGCGGTCACGACCGGGTGGAGAGCCCGCGGTGATCGCCACGGCCGAGTCCGGCGACGGGATCGCCGTCGTGGCGTCGCTGGACGGCGCCGAGCTCGAGTCGCGGGTCGCGGAGACGGCCGCCGCCATGCGAGCGCGCGGGGTGGGCCCCGGCGACCGCGTGGCGCTGGTGCTGCCCGTCGGCATCGACGCGCTCGTGGTGACCCTGGCGGCCCTGGCGATCGGAGCGGTCGTCTCCAGCGCATCGCCGGAGTTCGGCGTCCCGGCCATCGTGGACCGCTTCGGCCAGCTCGACCCGGTGCTGCTCGTGGGGACGACGTCGTACCGCTGGGGCGGCAGGAGGTTCGACCGCGAGGATCACCTCATCGAGCTGGTCCGCGCCCTGCCGTCGGTGCGGTCGGTGCTCGTCGCTCCCGGTGCCGACGACCTCACCTCGCCGGTGGACCCCGACGTCCTCGATGTCGCGCGCATCAACGCGCTGTGCGTCGCGGGCAGCGACCGGCTCATCCGGGTGGACGCCCTGGGCGACGCTCAGCGCGCGTGCGCGGGCGCCGCGCCCGAGTACGCGCGCCTGCCCTTCGACCATCCGGCGTATGTCCTCTTCTCCTCCGGCACCACGGGCAAGCCGAAGTGCCTCGTGCACCGGGCGGGCGGGGTGCTCCTCAAGCATCTGACCGAGGCGGGGCTGCACGCGGACGCCGGGCCGGGCGATCGGCTGTGCTTCTACACGACCACCGGCTGGATGATGTGGAACTGGGAGGTCTCCGTCCTCGCCACCGGCGCCACGCTCGTCCTGCACGACGGGTCGCCGGCGTACCCCGATGTCGACGCGATGTTCGACCTCGCCGACGTCGCCGGGCTCACCCACCTCGGGCTCGGTGCGCGACTCATCGACTCGATGCGCGTGGCGGACTGCCGGCTCGGCGAGGACCGCGCGCTGGATCGTCTGCGCATGGTGCTCGTCACCGGCTCCCCGCTGACCGAGCCCGCGGCCGTGTGGCTCGCGGCCCAGCTCGGCCGCGGGGCGATGATCAACCCCATTTCCGGGGGGACCGACCTTGTCGGCTGCTTCCTGGCGGCCGTGCCCACGCTGCCCGTGCACGCCGGGCAGCTCCAGGGGCCGGGGCTGGGGATGGCCGTCGACGTCTTCGACGAGGATGGGTCCCCCGCGGATATCGGCGTTGCCGGCGAGCTCGTGTGCACGCAGACGTTCCCGACCGTCCCGCTGCGGATCTGGGGCGACGACGACGGCTCGCGGATGCATGACACCTACTTCGCGCGCTTCCCCGGCACCTGGACCCACGGAGACCGCACCTCGAAGACGGCCGAGGGCGGCTACGTCATACACGGGCGCTCCGACGCGACCCTCAATGTCGCGGGCGTTCGCATCGGGACCGGCGAGGTGTACGGCGCCCTCGAGCACGTGCCCGAGGCGGTGGATGCCCTCGCCTTCGCACAGGAGTGGGACGGCGACACCCGCATGGTGCTGCTCGTGGTGCTCGCACCCGGCGTCGCGCTCGACGACGACGTGCGAGACCGGATCCGCAGGGTCCTGCGCGAGCGAGGCTCACCGCGCCACGTGCCCGCGATCATCGCCGCGGTCGCGGAGCTCCCGCGCACCATGACGGGCAAGCTGGCCGAGATCGCGGTCGCCGACGCGGTCAACGGCCGCCCCGTGCGCAACCGCGACGCCCTCGCCAATCCCACGGCGCTGGACCAGATCAGCGCGCTCGCCGACCTGCGCGCCTGAGACCGCCGGCCTCAGTCGAGCCCGAGCTCCCGGGCCGCCTCATCGAAGGCCGCCGCCGGGTCGAGCACGTCGAGCAGGATGCTGCGCAGGCCCACCCGCAC
>JBJTJS010000136.1:0-5802 GCA_046096085.1 bacterium | reverse complement strand
GCCCATCGATCGCGCCGACGAGGTCGCCGCAGCGGTGCAGGCCGCCGACGCGGTCATGCCGCGTCGGCTCGCCGCGATCGGGTGGGACGCCTTGCGCCGACCGCCCGCCCACGACGGATCCTCACCACCGTCCTACCACGGGGATCCGGCGGTGGCCGCGCCCGCGCCTTGCCTCCCTCTCGCGAGCGCGCCTATGGTCGCCAGCATCCCCCGAGCCAAGGAGTGCCGCATGAGGTTCCGAACCACGCTCACCGCCATCGCCGCCCTTGCGGTGATGGCCCTCGGCCTCACCGCTCCTGTCACCGCGCAGGCGGCTCCGCAGAGACCTGATGGCGCGGCGCTCGTGCGCATCGACGGCGGCACGGCGTTCGCGAAGAAGCTCAGCGAGCGCGAGTACCGGATCGTGGTCCCCCAGGGAGCCTCGATCATGTGGATGGGCCCGGTCAAGGGCCGCACCACGACCGGCACCTTCAGCCCCAAGGCCCTCATCGCGGGGTGGAAGGCCCTGGGGCACTCGGCGGGCAGGAAGGCGTACACGACCCTGGGCTGGACCGAGCAGGGTTCGGGGGCGCCGAGGTTCGCGACCGTGAACATCGCCAAGCCGCGCATCAACTCGCAGGGCCAGATGACCTTCCTCGTCGACCCCCTTCGCTCGCGGCTGTCGACCACGATGGAGAAGTTCAGCATCAACGTGACCTGGGCCCAGCCCCGCACGACGCGCGCCTACCCGACGACCTTCACGCCCCAGAATGTCGACTCCAGGAAGAACCCGACGGCCCAGGTTCAGGCGGTCCTACAGGGCCCGTCGAACGTCTCGGTGACGTTCTACAGCATGAGCTCGCCCACCACCCCGTGCTGGTCGTACGGCGTCAACCTCAACGTGACGAGCCAGCAGAACCTGGTCAAGATCCCGGGCACGAACTGCGGCAACGGCCACATCGACAACAAGCTCCCCACCACCGACCTCGCCTACAGCCAGGTCTTCTGGTCGCAGGCCGTCTACCCCTACGACGGATCGGTGACCGTCTCGTACGGCTACACCCCCACCGGCGGCACCGCCTTCCCCTGGGCCTTCTCGGTTGCCTCGTTCGACGAGGACGGGAACGACACCTCGGGGAAGCCGGCCTCCTGAGGGCGGTCGTTCGCCTCCCACCACGAGACGACGGTCCGCGGGCCGGCGATGATCCCCGATAGGGCACGATCGCCGGGTGCGACCCTCGCCGCGGGTGGGACTGCTCGTAGTCGTCACGGGCGTCTTCATGCTGTCGCTCGATGTCACGATGCTCGACATCGTCCTGCCCGACCTCGCCTCGGCCATCGGCGCCGACCAGACGCAGATCTCCTGGATCGCCGACTGCTACAACGTCGCCCTCGCCGGCCTCATCCTGGTCGGCGCCGGCCTTGGCGGCCGCTTCGGGCAGCGCCGCGTCTACCTCATCGGCCTCCTGACCTTCGGCGTGGGAGGCCTCGCCGCAGCCATCGTCTCCGACCCCGTCGCGCTCATCGCCGCGCGCACGGTGATGGGGATCGGTGCCGCGGGTCTCGCCGCTCCCGCAGTGGCGCTCACGGGCCTGATGTTCACGGGCGAGCAGCGCACGCGCGCCCTGGCGGCGTGGGCGGCAGCCAGCGGCTTCGGCCTGGGAGTCGGCCCGATCATCGGCGGCCTCATCATCAGCGTGGCGACCTGGCGATGGATCTTCCTCATGCTGGTGCCCATCGTCGCCGTCATGTATGTCGTCGGCCGTGCGTCGCTTCCCTCGGGGAAGCCCGACAGGGGCGGCTTGGCCGTCCCGCCGGGAACGGCGGACGACCCCCCTCCTCTCGACATGGCGGGCGCAGTGCTCTCTGCCCTCGCGCTCATCCCGCTGGTCGCTGCGCTCCTGCAGGTCCCTGAACTCGGGTGGTCCAATCCCTGGGTCGTGGCCGGCATCGCCGCCGGCCTTGTCCTGCTGGCCGCCTTCACCGTCCGGGAGACACGGGCGCGAGCACCCATGATCGACGTACGCGTGCTGCGCATCCCCGCGGTGTCGGCCACCGCACTGGCACTGGCAGCGTCGTACGTCGGGTTCCTCGGGCTGCAGTTCCTCGGCGCCATCCAGCTGCGCAGCGACTTCGACCTCGATCCCGTCCTAGCGGGCCTCGTGCTCACTCCCTGGGCCGTTCTCTACTGGATCGGAGCACGGGTGGGAGCCGCCCTGTCCGTGCGCCTGGGCGCCGGCACGATCATCCTCAGCGGGTTGGCGATCCTCGCCGTCGCGTGCGGGATCCTCGCGCTGCTGTCAACAGCATCCCCGCTGTGGGTGGGCGCCGGGATGTCGCTCGCAGGCATCGGGTGTGGCTTCATCACGCCGGTGGCGGTGAGCCTCATGCTGTCGTCGACTCCCGACACCCTGCTCGCGACGTCATCGGGCCTGTCCATGGTGGTGCGCTACGGCGGTGGAGCCGTCGGATTGGCCGTCTGCGCATCAGCCGTAGCGGTCGGCATGAGTGCGCCGTGGGGCTATCTCGCCGCCGGCGCCCTGGTGGTCTTCCTGGGCCTCGGCACGGCCGGATTCCTGCGTCGAGGCGCGGCGCACTCGCGGGTTGCGGCAGGCTGATGCCATGAGCCCACTCGACGGCCTCTCGCTGCCCAGCGTCGCCGTGCACGCCGGCCGCACCGACCTGACCGACCTGGGCGTGCATGCCGTTCCCATCGACCTGTCCACGACGGCTCCGCTGCCCGATGTCAGCGAAGCGCGCGACATCCTCGATGAGCTCATCGAGGGCAAGCCCCTCCCTCACGGCGCCAGCACGATCTACCGCAGGGCGTGGAACCCCACGGTGGCGCGCTTCGAGGAGGCCGTCGCCGCACTCGAGGGCTACGTGCCCGGCGGGCCTTGCCTCGACGTCGAGGGTGTCGCCTTCGCCAGCGGCATGGCGGCCACCCACGCGGTGATCCTCAGCCGGGTCGCCGCCGGCAAGCCCCACGTCATCGCCGTGCGCCCGCTCTACGGGGGCACCGACGCCATCCTCGAATCGGGGATCCTCGGGACCCGGGTCACGTACGCCGCACCCGAGGAGATCGGCGCCCACGTCTCCGACGACACCGGGCTCATCGTGCTCGAGACCCCGAGCAACCCGACGCTCGAGCTGCGCGACATCGCCGATATCGCGCGCCAGGCCGGCGACGTCCCCGTGATGATCGACAACACCTTCGCGTCACCCGTCCTGCAGCAGCCGCTGCTCCATGGGGCGGCGTACTCCGTGCACAGCGCCACGAAGTACCTCGGCGGCCACGGCGACGCGATGGGCGGCGTCGTGGTGGCCTCTCCGGGGCTCGCGCAATCGCTGCGCCCCCTGCGCACGATCACCGGCGGGGTCATGGACCCCTTCACCGCCTACCTCATGCTGCGCGGCATCGGCACGCTGCCGATCCGCATGCGCGAGCAGCAGCGCGTGGCCGGCGAACTCGCCCGGTGGCTGGTCGACCAGCCCCCCGTCTCGCGCGTGTTCTATCCCGGGCTCCCGGGCGCCGACCGGCCCGGCGGGACGGCGGAGCTGCCCCTGTCGGGCTCCACCGGGCTCATCGGGCGCCAGATGAGCGGACCGGGCGCAATGCTCGCCTTCGAGATGGCCGGGGGCTTCGATGCCGCGGAGAAGGTCTGCGGCGCGCTGCGGCTCATCACGCACGCGGTATCGCTTGGCGGCATCGACACCCTCATCGAGCACCCGGCGTCGCTGACCCACCGCGGGGTCACCGAGTCTGCGCAGCCCCACGAGGCGGTGCTGCGCATCTCCGCGGGCCTGGAGGACCCGGCGGACCTCATCGCCGACCTCGCACAGGCGATGGATCGGGTGACCTGACCGGGATCGACTACACGCGCTGGCGGGCGCGCTGGGCCATGCGGTCGATGGACACCTCGAAGGCCTTGCGGGCCACGGCGCCGACGGGCTTGGACAGGAACCCGGGCAGCAGGGGCACGCGGACGTCCTCGTCCCAGTGCACGATGCACGCCGTGTCGCCGACGGACTCGACGGCGAGGCACACCTCGCCGGTGAGCACCGGGCCGATCTTCACCACGGTCACCGTGCGGGCCTCAGTGTCGATCGACTCGACGCGCATGCGGTCCGGGAGCGCCAGCGGTCCGAGGCCCGTGGTCGCGACGAACGTCGTGCCCACCCCTCCGTCGCCGGATTCGATGACGACGCGGGTCATCGGCACCCAGTCGGCGTGACCCCGCCAGTCCACAAGCTCGTCGAAGGCCACGCGGGACGGGAGTGGCAAGGGGCGCCGTACGCGGAAGTGAACCCTGGCCATGGGGACAGCCTGGCCCACGAGAGGCCGCCGCGCACGTCGGCCGGCTCAGGCGAGGGGGCGATGGGCGACGAAGATCACATCGGCGCCGACGTCGGGCTCCGCGGGCTCGACGGCATCGACCGGGTCGAAGCCCGCCTCGGCGAGCAGCTCGATCCAGGTACCGACGGCGAAGAGGCCGGTGACGTGCTCGTCATGAAGGACACGGACGACCCCGCTGCGCTCGCGCAGGGCCATGACGTAGACCGTGATGATCGTGTCGTCCCCGGGATCCGGATCCCACGACCACTCGAGGAATCGCGCCCCCCTCCCATCGGGAGCGTCGATCCCGCCGTGCCCGGTCGAGGCGGAGTACGTCTCACGCGTGTGGTCGGGCATCGCGATGACGACGCCGCCGGGGCGGCAGTGCGCGTACGCCGTCGCCAGCGCGGCCGCGAGATCCTCGCGCGTCGCCATGTAGTCGATGGCGTCGTGGAGGATCACCGCGTCGAACTCCCGGCCGCCACGCCACGCGCGCATGTCGGCGCGGACGTGCTCGCACCCGGGGTTGAGATCACGGGAGACGTCGAGCATCTCCGGCGACAGATCGACGAGGCAGACGTCGTAGCGGGGCGTCAGATGCGATGCCAGGTGACCGCCCCCGCTGCCGAGGTCGAGGACCTCCCCCGCGTCGATCCCGGCGCCGCGCAGCAGCCCCGTCAGGTAGTCCGCCTCCCCCGCATACTCCTCGGGGGGCGAGATCAGGGGCCACCACGGAGCTGCCTCGACGTACATCCCCGGCAGGGGCTCCGGGGCACGAGCGCCGTCCACGCCCCCACCCTGCCAAGAAATCCGGATCCCGGTGCATCCAGGAGGGCCCCACAGGCCGAAGTTCCCCTCAGTGACGGTCGACCCGACCGCCTAACTGGAAGGCACACCATGATCCGACCCAACCTCGGCCGCGTCGGCATCGCCGTCGCCGCCGTCGCCCTGCCCCTGGGACTGGCCGCCGCGCCCGCCCAGGCCGCCGACATGGCGACCGTCTCCGTCCTCCACGCCATCCCCGAGGGCGCCGGCGCCGACATCGTCGATGTCTTCGCCAACGGCGACCTGCTCATCGACAACTTCACCCCGGGCACGCTGCAGACCGTCGAGGTCCCCGCGGGCACCTACGACCTCGCCGTCTTCGGCGACGGCCAGACGCCCGATGACGCCGATCCGGTCCTCATCGTCGAGGCCGTCGAGGTGCCCGGCGGCGTCAACGCCACCGTGACCGCCAATCTCGATGCGGACGGCGCGCCGGCGCTCAACGTCTTCGTCAACGACGTCAGCCGCCTGGCCGCAGGCGAGGCCCGCCTGATCGTGCGCCACATCGCCGCCGCTCCTGCGGTCGACGTGCTCGCCGACGGCGAGGTCATCTTCGCGGACGTCACCAACCCCAACGAGGGCATGGTCGTCGTTCCCGCGGGCGACTACGAGGCCTCGGTCAACCTGGCCGGAAGCGACACGACCGTCCTCGGACCGGCGCC
>JBJTJS010000135.1:0-6166 GCA_046096085.1 bacterium | reverse complement strand
TCCCCGGGAGTCGCCAGGCCACCGGCGCCGGTGATCGACCGGAACGACGCCGTCGCACCCGGCAGCAGCGTCACGGTGTCATCCGCTGCCGTCGGACCGACCGGGGCAGCGACGGTCACCGTGATCGCCGCCCCATCCTTCTGCCCTAGCGCATCCGCCACCTGGTAGGCCACCGCCGGAGCCACCCCGGAGAAGCCGGGCGCCGGCGTGAATGACACCGTCCCATTGGCATTCACCGCATACGTGCCCGCCGCCGTCGCGAGTGTCGTGTCATCGCAGGAGCCGGCTCCGGAAATCGTGGAGTCGTCGCCCGGCCCGCACAGTCGCACGCTCGACGCCACCAAGGACGTCGCGGAGTCCGCGGTGTCATTGCCCAGCACGGCGATGGTCTGCGCCTGGCCATAGGGACCGGACGACGTGTCGTCGACGGCCGTCGGTGGTCCGACCACCGTCGGGGTGTACGTCGCCGACACCGTCCTCGGCGTCGACAGGTTGTCCGACACCTGGTAGGTCACCGGGGTCGGCGTCCCCGTGAAGGAAGTCCCGGTGCAGGCGGTGCTGTACGTCGTCCCACCGTAGGTCAGCGACCCCGCCTGCGTGCTGCAGGGCAGGAACTTGATCGTCCCTGTGGCCGTGTCATCGATGTAGACGCCCTTGCCCGCCACCACAAGCGAGGTCCCGGTGCAATTCGGAGGCGACTGCACTCCCGTGCAGAGACGTACCGACGACGCGACTAGTGACACACCAGTGGGCGCGGAGTCATTGGCCAGCGGATTCACGGATTGCAGCGCTCCCGCGAAGCCGGACGACGTGTCCGCGCTGGCTACGTCTACCGCCGGTGAGCTCACGGTCACCGTGATCGTCGACGTCGCGAACTGCCCCACCGAGTCCGTCACCCGGTAGCCCACCGCCGGCACCGCCCCCGCGAAGGGGCCCGTGCACGACGCATCCGGCACGCCCGACGCGGTGCACGGAGCGAACGACACCGTGCCATTCGCATTCGCCGTGAAGACGCCATTGCCCGAGGAGACGTAGCTCGATCCCGTGCACGAGGCCGCCGCCGTCCCCGACGCGCACACCCGCACGCTCGATGCCACCAGCGTCCCCCCGGTCCCAGCAGTGTCATTGGCCAGCACGGAGATCGTCTGCGTCACCCCGAACGCACCGCTTGACGAGTCAGCCGATGCCGTCGGAGCACCCACCACGGTCGGCGTGTACGTCGAAGTGAATGTCCGGCCGAGGTTGTCCTTCGCCACATATTTCACCGGATTCGGCGTTCCCGTAAAGGCACCCGTGCAGTTGATGCCAGCCGGCGTCGAGGGAGTGCCGTTGGCAGAGCAGGGCGTGAAGGTGATCACCCCGGTCGAGGCATTCACGGTGTAAGCGCCCTTCCCCGCAACGACCACCGGAGACGTGCCCGTGCACGAGGAGTCGGCCGTTGTGGAGGTGCAGATCTTCACGCTCGTGACGTCCGCCGACACCGTCGAGACCACCGTGTCGTCATTCGCCAGCGGACTCACCGTCTGGGTCGCGCCCTGGATCCCCGCCGTGGTGTCCGCCGCGGGGATGACCAGCGGCGGGGCCGTCACCGTCGGCGTGATGGTGGCCGAGCCGATCTGGCCCAGGCCGTCTTTCACGATGTACTTCACGGGGGTCGCGGCACCCGAGAAACCCGCCGTGCAGGCCGGGGACATCGTTGGCGTGTTGGCGGCACGACACGGAGTGAAGGTCACGATTCCCGTGGTGTCGTCCACCGTGTAGATGCCCTGGTTCGACACGACCAACGACTTCGCATTGCCCGAATCACAACTGGCGTCTGTCGTCGCCGTCGTGCACAGCTCGATGCTCGACGCCACCAGGCTCTGCCCGGACCCAGGAGTGTCGTTCGAACGCACATTGATCGACTGCGGCACTGCGAACGCACCGGAGGACACGTCGTTCGAGGCCACGGGTGGTCCGATCACCGTCGGGGTGATCGTCGACGTGGCCAGCCGGCCGAGTGAATCTCTTGACTGATAGGTCACGGGGGTCGCCGTGCCTGTGAAGGCGCCCACGCACCCCACGTAGGGATCGTTCACGGCCTTGCAGGGCCAGAACGTCACTCTGTTGTCCACATCGTCAACCGTGTAACGGCCTTCATTGCCGCCACTCACGTCCAGGACCGTCTGCGTGCAGTTGGGATACGACTGGCCGGTGCCGCACAGGCGCAGGAGCGTGGAGCCGCCTGAGTAACTCGCACCGGTCGATGCCGAGTCGTCCCTCAGGGGCCAGATCGCCTGCGTCACACCCTGGGGCCCCGACGACGTGTTCGGTCGCGCCACGGGATTGACGATGTACTGCCCATTGACGACTCCGGGGGTGCCCACCGCGAGCACGGTCGTGCCCGACGTCGACGTGCCCGACACCGCATTCTTGGACGCAAGGTCTGAGCCCGATCCACCCGAGGCGGTCTGCGCATTGGTCGATGTCACCGACGATGACGAAGGGAAGCGCACCTTGTAGGACCCGGGCTTGAGGTGACCGAACGAGTAGTTGCCGGAATCGTCAGTCGTTGCGGTCAGAGCGTTGCCCGTGTCGTCGAGAAGCACGGAGCCGGTGTCGTCCAGGAGGGTCACGGTCACGCCCGCCAGCCCGGTGCCCGACCCACCTGCCCCGGTCGTCGCCCGCCCCGTCAACGTGCTCCCACACTGCGGTGGCGTGGGTACCCCGATCGACACGGATGTGGAGTCGGTGCCGAAAGAGCCACCGGGACTCGCGGAACCGGTGCCCGTGACCGAGGCTGTGGCTGATTGGAAGAGAGCCGCCTTCACCGGTCCCGGGCCGCTCGCCTGATTGCACTGCGGCAGGGCTACGGGGCGGACGCAGAGTTGTGGTGCGTCTCCCACGGCCTGGACGGCGGCCGTCCCGGATGTGACCGACGCGCCGTTGATGAGGTCCACGATGAACTTCGGGCTCTGGCCCGTGCGCGACACCGGCAGCGTGGTGTCGTCGAAGGCGATCGAGTAGGGCGGGGAGGAGGATGCCGACAACGGGACGTTCGTCCAGCCGGGGATGTTGGTGCCCGTCTCATCCTGGACGGTGAGCGTCGCACTCGTGAATCCAGAGCCGGGAGACGTGAGAGCGAAGGACCGCCAGGACCTGATGGCCGAGTCGCCGGGAGCGATATTGCAGGCCATGCGAGGGATCACTGGCGATCCAGAAAACGACATACGTGTAGGGGCGATGCCAGAGCACGCCGGAGCGCCGGAACTTCCAAACTGCCCGGTCCTCATGTTGTAGGTACGCAGCGTCGGGCGTGCGTCAAAACCCATCCATGCGCAGTCGGGTATCGCGGGGTCAGGCACGATCGTGTAGAGGGAATCAATCTGCGGATTGATCACCGTCCTACTCAATGTGCCTGCAGCCAGTGAGCCTGCGCCACCAAAGCATCCTGCTCCCGCCCCGGACGCCAGCGATGCATCCCAACAGTAGGCCGTGTCGATAGAGTTTCCATAGAACACCCGCGTCCCTACCCGGGTGGGGTGCACGGCGTAGCTGTACGTCATAGACGAAATCTGGAGACTGCTCGGAGCCGCAAAGGTGGTCCCATCGGCTCCGAAGCACAGCATGGGCGCGCCGATCACACAGACGCCTCGGGTTGTGCCGTCCGCGGCGGGGAGTTGCACCGGCTGACCCTGACCAACGTCGCGGAAGAGCCCAGACCCGGCCCCCGACGTAGCACCGCTGAAGCCAGGACACGGCTGCGTCGGATTCGACTCCAGCACGCAGGTCAGCCGCCAGTCCCCCGATGTGGCCGCCCACGCCTTGAGGTAAACCCGGCCTCCCCATAGTTCAATGCCCCCGTCCCAGAACTGGTGAATGTTGCCGTACGACAGTCCGCCCGGCCAGGGAACGCTCCACCCGCCCGTGGGCATGCCAGCGCACGGAGAGACTGTCGCTGTGTCAAGGCACAGCAGTGCCCCCGTCATGGCGTTCATGGTCCACAGACGGGTTGAAGCACTCGATCCGGCGTACGTCCCGCCCGCGAGGTCGATGGTGGCGTTGTAGTCAATATTCGAGGAGGGGTAGTTGCTTCTAAAGGTCGAGATGTCGAATGGGCCCATCGAGACCCACGGGGTCGCACACGCCGACGGGGCACCACCCGAGGTGATCACTCCCGTCAGCTCCACGCACTCGAATCCGATCTGCCACCCGCCAGAAGGGTTGTTGTGGACTCCCGCCACCCAGACCTTGGTCCCCACGATGCGACCAAGAGATGCGCTGTTGGTGCCGACACGAAGCCTGTAGGGAAAGCCCGCGCACGTCGCCCCCGTCGTCCGCACGTGAGAGTCACGTCCAGTCGAACTCGCTAACTGGTGGTGCCAGATGTTGAAGACTCGCGTACGACCGGGATCGAAGAAGGCTTCGTAGCCATCACCACTGCCTGATGCGTCGATGAATGCCGGCGCTGTCGACCCCGCGTTGCCCGTCGCGGTCCCCTGGGCGACCTGATAGCCGTTGGACGACCCAAGCGATTGCACGTTGCCCGTCGCCCGCACGGACCGCACGGCAGCCCACGCAGCAGCACTCGCGGGAGCGGTCCCTGTGAAGTTGGTCCCGTCAGTGGAGTACTCCACGGTCCATCCGCTGGGCGCGATGATGTCGGTGGCAGCGGTCAACTTCACCCTGGTGGGGTCGATGTCCGTCTGAATCGTCTGCGACACGGTGCCGGGGGTGCTGCTGACGGGCATCATGGTGCGCAGATCGAGCACATCGCCCGGGTTCGCCGAACTCGGCGCCGTCACCACCACGCTCGAGGTTGCCTGCGCGATGGACGTCCCCAGCGGCAGCAGGGCCACGGTCACCGCGAGGGCGAGCCCTCGAATCGCGGGCCGATGGGAGGGCACGGGGGGACCTCCGGAAGGGGGCGGACGCTCTCCCCGACATCCTTGTGCGGAATCCAGGGCCGAAGCGCCCCCGCTGCGTCACACCTTGGATGACCAGAGTGCGCACCATTCACCCGACGAGAAGTCCCCCATTCGGGATACGCGCATCCTGTGGGTCGCGCGCGCGTCCTCTCTGTGTCCCGCAACGGTGAGCAAGTGACGGGGCATACCATGACGGTGCTCGCCAACTCACGTGGAAGGAAGAGACACCGGCCATGACCACGGTGTGCATCGTCGAGGATCACCCCATGATGCGCGAATTCCTCGCCGATCAGGTGCGCTCGCACTCGGCGGACGTCGACATCGTCTACGCGGGGGCATCCATCGACGACGCCGAGTCGTCTGTCCAGTCGGAGCCTGCCGACTGCGTCATCCTCGACCTGGACCTCGGCGACGACACCAGCCTCGAGGAGAACCTTCGCCGGATGGTCGCGACCGGGTCGCCCGTCCTCATCGTGAGCGCCTCGGGCTCCGCGCGCCTGGTGCAGAGCGCCATCGCGGGCGGGGCGCAGGGCTACGTGTCCAAGCAGTGCGAGCCCGACGAGTTCTCCCGCGCGTTCTCCGCCGTCCTCGAGGGACGCACGCACGTCTCCCCCGACCTGGCCGCGAAGCTCGCTGTCCCGACGTTCAAGGATGTCCGACTCTCCCCGCAGGAGCAGCGCGCACTTGCCCTCTACGCCTCGGGCATGAAGCTCGAGGCCGTCGCACGCGCCATGGGCGTGCAGGTCGGCACGGCCAAGGAGTACATCCGGCGGGTGCGCGACAAGTACGCGGCGGCCGGCCAGCACCTGCCCTCGAAGGTCGACCTGTACCGCAAGGCGCAGGAGGAGGGACTCCTCTGAGCTCCCTGGTTACGCTGCGTGATCTGGACGCGCAGCGCTTCCCGCTCACCGCCCTGGCGATCCGGGTGCGGCTCGGGGTGTGCATCTTCACCGGGGTGGTCGCCTTCGCTCCGTCGCTGGTCGCTCTCCTCCTCCAGCTCAACCGCCTCACGGGAATCCAGGTCCTCGAGTGGGTGGTCCCGTGCGCACTATGGGGACTCGCCTGGACCCGAGGACCCCAGCGGGCGCTCCTGCTGCCCCTCCCCATCGCGCTCTTCCTCGCCTGCATCGTGCTCGTTCCCGTCCCCGACGGCTTCACCTGGCCGAGGCTGGCGGGGGTGGCGCTCGCCCTGGCGGTGACTGCCGCTGCGGTCACCGGGATCAGGGCCACGATCGCGTGGAGCGCGCTCGCCGTCATCC
>JBJTJS010000134.1:0-16684 GCA_046096085.1 bacterium | reverse complement strand
TGCCGCGAGATGGAGATGCGGACCGGCACCCCTCGGTCGACATCTCCATCTACCGCATCGATTCGGACTACACCGCCCTGATCGACGCGCTGAAGCGCACGGTCGACCGAGGGGTGCCGGTCCGCATCTCCATCTCGCGGCAGTTGGTCGGCCAGCCCAACCCGCCCGAGGGCAACGCCCAGCAGATCCAGGTCCAGCAGGAGCTCGGCGCCCTGGGCATCCAGGTCGAGCTCAGCCGGCCGGAGTTCCACTACGGTCACGAGAAGTCGATCATCCTCGATGCGGGGACACCCAAGGCGCGCGCCATGATCGCGGACTGGAACCTCCAGGACGACTACTTCGGCCCGAACTCCTACGGGCCCGTCGGGTCGCGCGGGATGGCCGTGCTCAACACGGACCCGCAGGACGTCGCGACGATCGCCGCCTACTTCGAGGCCAACTGGCCGCCGTTCGCGCCGTACCCCGTCTCCGACCGCGCCTCCCTGGTGTGGAGCCCGAGCGGCATCGAGTACTCCCCTGTCGGCAACTCAGTGGCCGTCCTCACCGACTTCGTCCAGGGCGCCACTAAGACTCTCGACATCTACGCGGAGTACATCCAGGACGATGCCTTCCTGCTGACGATGGTCATCGACCGTGCAAAGGCGGGAATCGCGGTTCGGATCATCGGCAACTCCGACGGCCAGACACCGGCCATCGTGCAGCAGCTGAGGGAGGCCGGGGTCCGGGTGAAGTTCGACCCGATCTTCGACGGGAACACCTCCGAGCCCATGTTCGTGCACACCAAGACGATGATCGCCGATGCGGGCCTGGACACCCAGGTGGCCTTCGTCGGCTCCCAGAACACCTTCATCAACGAGTCCCCCGAGGCGATCCTCGAGCTCGGCACCCTCGTCAAGGACCCCGGGACGCTGGACCGCATCCGCGCGGTGTTCGAGCAGGACTGGAGCACGTCCACGGAGACGCAGGCCTCCCCGAGCCCCTCCTCGGGCTGACGATGGGGCCGACCCGTCGCGTCGCCTCCCTGGCCTGCACCGCGGCTCTCCTCGCCGCGCTCGTCTCGGCGTGCTCCGGGCTGCCGTTCTCGGGCACCTCGAGCACTCCCCCCGTCACCGCAGCGCCCCTCGACGTCGTGCGCACCGACGCGATCACCCTGCAGAGCATCCAGCCCGATGACGGGGTGGGCGCCGTCGTCGACTTCATCGACTCGGCCCGCACGACGCTCGATATCGCCGTCTACCAGATGAGCCCCACCTACCTCCCGCTCCTCGAGGCGCTGGACCGGGCGAAGGAGCGCGGGGTTCGGATCCGGATCCTGCTCTCCTCGACGATCTACCCCCCCGGAGCCACCAACGACAACCCGCAGTACGCCGAGGAGTTGCGCGGGATGGGCTTCGATGCCCAGTTGAGCCGACCGGAGTTCAGCTTCTCGCACTGGAAGGTGCTCGTCGCCGACGCTGGCTCCCCGGACGCCCGAGCACTGGTCTGCGACTTCAACCTCGAGGCGGGCTACTTCGGCCTGGATCCGCAGTATCCCGACGAGGGCGACACGCGCGGCATGTCGGTGCTGGTGACGGACCCCCAGGACGTCGACATGATCGCGGCCACGATCGATGCCGACTTCCCGCCGTACAAGCCGTGGCCGACGAACACCCGCCCCAACCTCGTCTGGTCCCCCAGTGACAGCACCTGCGACTCGGTGAGCTGTGCCACGCCCTACCCGCTGGAGCCCGTGGGCAACTCCCGGGACCGGATGCTCTCCCTCATCGTGGGTGCGCAGACCAGCCTGGACGTCTACGCGCAGGCACTGGCCAATCCCTCGGTCCTGCTCCAGCCGCTGCTCGACGCGCTCGCGCGCGGCGTCGAGGTCAGGATCGTGGGCAATGAGGGCGGCATCAACTCCGATGCGCTCCAGCAGCTCAAGTCCGCCGGCGCGAAGATCGTGCAGAACCCGACGGACCCCACCGGGGACGGCCGGGTGATGTACATCCACACGAAGACGATCCTCGCCGACCGCGGGACCGACCGAGCCGTGGCCTACGTCGGGTCAGTCAACCCGTTCCTCGACGAGTCGTTGCAGACCGAGCGCGAATTGGGGGTGCTCGTCACCGAACGGGCCTCGCTCGCGCGGATCCTCGCGACGTTCGAACGCGATTTCGCCTCCGGGACCGCCGCATGAGGCCGACCCGCCGGCAGGTCCTGGGCTGGGCCGCGGTCGGCAGCGCTGCGGCAGTCGTCCCGGGGATGTCCGGCTGCGGCCTTACGTCGGCGGTCGGGTCGTCCACCGGCGCCCCCCCGAGCCCCTCCTCCACGGCGCAGGCGACCGATGCCGAGGTCCTCGCCTCGCTCGCCCTGTGGACTGCCTATCAGGGCGAGCAGGGCGGGTCCTACGGCATCGGCGGCGTCCTCGTGGACAACGCCACCGGGACCGTCCTGCAGACCATGCCCAACCGGGTGTTCCGGACCCTTCCCGCCGGCAAGGGGACCAGCGCTTCCGCGGGGCCTCCCTCGACCTTCGTCCAGGACCCGACCGCTCACGGCGAGCGCCAACTGGCCTCGTGGTACCTCGCCCAGCGCGCCGCCCGGGGACTGCCTGCCGCGGACCAGCTCACGGTGGTGACCAGCCTGGATCCCTGCCTCATGTGCACGGGAGCCATCCTCACCGCGGGCTTCAACGCCGGGGTCGTCGCTCTCGACGACTTCTCGGGGGTCAACTACAGCGGCAAGGGGGACTTCCTCGACCTGCCGGAGCCGTTGCGGGCACGGGCTCTGTCGACCTTCGGCTACTACGGCGTCGACGGAGGTCGCGGCTTCCAGGGCAGCGAGGCGATCGCGTCCTCGGGGACCCTGGTCGACCAGGACACCTACCAGGAGTGCAGCGACATCTACGCGCAGTCCTCGGACAAGGTGCGGGCGGCCCGGGGCACCGCGTCAGTCCCGCCGTCACGCCTGACGAATCCCGCGACGGATCCGGAGTCGGTCAACATCCGGCGGGCCTTCGAGGTGGTCTACCCGGGTGCGTTCGGGCTCAGCGTTCCCGACGGACGACGACCCACGCGCGCCGTCTACGACGCCCTCGTCGGCCTGGTCTCGAGCACTTCCGGGTCGACCAATGCGGTGGGCTTCCTCGATCCGTTCGGCAACCTCGTCGTGGCCGCCGCCGACCAGCCGGCAGTGAGCCCCCTCAACACCGCGTTCGCCGAGTGCACGCGCGCCTACGCGCAGACCCGCTACGCCCTGATGGAGCATCCGATCACGGCGCCCGTGGCCGCCCGGACGCTCACGAACCCCGGCTATGGGACGTTCGTCTTCCTGCGGGCCCCCGATCCGTTCACCCCGGAGGGGATCTTCGACTACGGCGCCTACGGCTCCACGCTGGCGGCGCCCGCAAGCCCGTTCATCCCGAGCGCGTTCCAGTACTACGAACTGCCGCCGGGGGTCACCGAGCGCGACCTGCAGGATGTCGTCCCGCCGCTTCCGCCGCTGTACTCCCAGCACCTCGCGATGATGCCCCAGCGCGTCGTCGACTCGGCCTAGGAGGACGGCGCCTCCGCGCCCTCGGCGCGCTGCAGGCGGCGCTCGATGACCCAGGCGATCACCGCGGCGATGATGCCACTCGCCAGGATGGCCCACCAGCCGCCCAGGTTGCCGAGCGCATTCGTGTTGGCCGGGTCGTCGGGGCATTCGCCGAGCCCGCACTCGGGGAGGATGGACAGGCCCACGATGGCCAGGTCGATCGTCACCCAGATCGCGACGACGAGCGTGATCCACACGACGATCCCCGCGCTGATGGGCCGAAGGATGCCGATGCCCGGATCACGCAGTACGCCCTTGTCGCCCGCCTGGAAGGGCGCCTGCCACATGATGAGCAGCGCGCATCCGACGGCCCCGATCACGAAGGTGATGAACGCCCACGTGTACAGGTGCAGCCCCAGGACGGCCGGACCGTAGCCGGGATCGTTGGGGTCGGCGATGTGCAGCAGGATCTGGCGCGTGGATCCAGCGGCCCCGACGAACGCGGCGAGGATGCTCAGCGCATAGTGCCGGGGGCTCATGCCCCAGAGCAGGTTCATCATCGGGCCGATCGCGAGGCCGATCATGCCCGAGCGCTGCACGATGCACAGGGGGCACGGCTGCTCGCCGATGCCGAACTGGAGGTGCAGGGAGCCCGCGAGGACGCCGATCAGCCCGAGGAGGGCGACGATGTTGATGAGGCGCGACAGGAAGACCGCACGATCGGGGGCTATCGCCCACCGGCTCGGCGCTACCGCCGCGGATGTCGTCGACACGGGAACCGCCTAGGGGTCGTGGGCCTAGAAGTTGAGGGGGATGGGATCGGTCATGTGGACCCTGAGCACCAGGAGCGTGTAGGCCAGGTTCGCCAGGACCAGGAGCGGCACCCAACGCCACCGGAGGAAGATCCCGACGAAGACGACCCCCCACAGGACGAACATCAGGAACATCACGCCCCGAGGCTAGATGCTGGCGAGAGCACGGGCAAGGACCGACAGACGCGCCGGGCGGTCGAGCGGGACGGTTGGCCGGCCTGCGCGAGGGCCCCTAGGGTGAACGCGTGACCTTCGGCGATTCCCTCGCGTGGCCTCCTGGCGTCGACCCCCTCCGCGCGATCGTCGTCGCGGAAGGTCAGCAACGCCTGGGAACCCACGAGGTGCGCGTCACCGTCCGGCACGAGGACTGGCCACGCGGGGACCTGTCGATCGTCGCCTCCCCCATCCCGGGTCTCCCGCCCCAGGATGCCGCCGCCACCTTCCGCCACGGACTCACCGAGCACGGCCTCATCGCCCGCGCCTCCGATGGGCGGGTGGTCGTCGCCCTCGACGAAGGCGACCCCGCCTGGGAGGACCCCGCACTCCTCCAACTCGTCGCCCTGGTTGCTCGCGACGCGTCGCCGGCCGTCCGCGTGGGCCTGCTCGGCTACGGCGCCATCGGCGCGGAGCATGCACACGCCATCCGGGACACCGCCGGGCTCGAGCTCGTCGCGGTGTGCGACACCTCGGCGGGGCGCATCGACGCGGCGCTGGAGACCGCCCCGGGGGCACGCCCCTACCTCGATCCCGGCCTGCTGCTCGCGGACCCCGAGGTCGACGCCGTCATCGTGTCGACGCCGCCGGACAGCCACGCGCGGTGGGCCCTGGCGGCACTGGATGCCGGCAAGCACGTGGTCGTCGAGAAGCCGATGGCGCTCACGACGGACGAGTGCGACGCCATCCTCGCCCGGGCCGCCGCGGCGGGATTGGCGGCGCTCGTCTACCAGAACCGCCGCTTCGACCCGGACTTCCGCGCCCTCAAGCAGGTGTCTGATGCCGGCCTCCTCGGTGAGATCTTCCACCTCGAGGCCTTCGTGGGCGGCTACTCGCATCCGTGCAACTACTGGCACTCCGACGAGGCCGTGTCGGGCGGGGCGCTCTTCGACTGGGGCTCCCACATCATCGATCAGGTCCTCGACCTCATCCCCGGCGAGGTCGAGTACGTGACCGCGATCGAGCACAAGCGCCACTGGATCGACTTCACGAACGCCGACCACTCCCGGATGACCCTGGTCTTCGCCGGAGGGCAGGAGGCGACCTTCGTCCACTCCGACCTCGCGGCGGCCCTCAAGCCGCGCTGGTACGTGCTCGGCACGGCGGGTGCCGTGGTCGGCGACTGGCGCGGCGCGAGCATCATCACGCGCTCGGCCGTCGGAACCCTTATGGAGGACGTCCTCGCCCCCGCTGACTCGCCTCCCACCATGACGCTCCACTCAGCAGACGGTTCCGTCACCGTCCTGGCCCCGCCGGTCGGAGAGCCGCATCCCTTCCACGCCGACCTGTCCCTGTGGCTGCGCTACGGCTTCGGCCCCCGAGTGCGCGGAGAGCAGTCGCGCAGGGTCGTGTCGATGCTGCAGGCGGCCCGCGAGTCGGCGCTCCTGGGCGGCGCGGTCATGACGGCTTCACGGCGGCGCCCGTGCGGTGGGCGCTCCTGGGGGCGGGGTGGATCTCCCGGCGCGCGATCGCCCCGGCCCTTCACTCGGCTGATGGCGCCAGCCTCGAGGTCGTGGCCGCCCGGGATCCCGAGCGCGCCCGCGCGCTCTCCCCGCGAGGCGCGGCGTACGACGACTACGCCGCGGCGATCGAGGACCCGGACGTCGATGCCGTCTACATCGCACTGTCCAACGACGGCCATGAGCCCTGGGCGATCCGAGCGCTCGACGCGGGGCAAGGCGGTGCTGTGCGAGAAGCCCCTCGGGCGCAATGCCGTCGAGGCTCAGGCGATGCGCGATGCCGCGGACCGGACGGGCGGCCTGCTCGTGGAGGCGACGTGGAACCTCTGGCATCCGCGGACTGCCCGGGCTGCGGCCCTGCTCGCGTCGGACACCATCGGCCCGCTCCGGAGCATGTCCGGGGCCTTCCTGTTCGACGGCGTGGGCGACGGCAACTACCGCCTCGACCCGGACCGCGGCGGCGGAGCACTGCTGGACGTCGGCTGCTATCCGCTGACCGCGGCGGCCTGGTCGGCGCGGTCCTCCGACTTCACCCTCCACGCGGCGGAGACGCTGCGCTCCCCCTCGGGAGTCGACCTCACGGCCGACGCGCGCCTCACCCTCGGCGACGTCGAGGTGCACGTGCGAGGGTCCTTCCGCGAGCCCGACTTCCAGTCGCTGGTGCTCGAGGGGGACCACGGCCTCATCGAGTTCACCGGCAACGACGCCTACGTCACCTGGCTCAAGGCCAGCACGCTCAGGGTGCTCGATCGCGATGGCGAGCGCGTCGAGCACTTCGCCCCGGTGGATCCCTACCGGTTGATGATCGAGCATGTCTCCCGGGCCATCCGGGGTGACCGGGCCTGGCTGCCTGATCCCCGCTGGTCCTTGACCGTGGCCAGGATCATGGACGCGGTCCTCGCCACGGGCTGAGTCCGGGCAAGCGGGCTTTGGTCCCTGTCCTCCGCCGGTGCCTCCGTCGCATCATGGAACATGACAGATCCCGGTCGTCTGAGTTACCCGAATGGTGGGTTAGGGGGCCCCTAACCCACCATTCGGGTAACTCAGACGCAGGACGGCGGCAGAAGGTGGGGATGAACGTGCACTCGGATGATCCCGCGGAGGTCGCGAGGGCGACACAGGATGTCGTCGACCCGGCGGGCGACGCCGCCGACCAGGCCGAGCGGCTCACCATGGTCATGGAGTCCGAGGCGCTCCGCGGCGCCCTGGCCGGCGATGGCTCCGGTGAGGGCTCGCTCGACGGTTATGACCTACCCCTCGAGGACACCGAGTCGCTGCTCGCGATGGAGGACGCGGAGGATGCCAGCGACGACCCGATGCATGCGGGCGGGCTGGACCCCGCTCCCTGGATTCCGGCGGAGCAGGCTGCGATGCACGTCGTGAGCGGCGACGGCTCGGGAGAGTACGTCGATGAGATTCTGGACGACTCCGACCCGTTCGTCGATTCGTTCGACACCCCGGGCTCGCCGTTGACGGCCGAGGACGCGACGCTCCTCGGCATCGACCCCTACGAGCCCCCCGCGGAGTAGCGACCCGGGTCCCGCTGCCAGCATGGGCCCATGTCCACGCCGCTGCCCGGGACCGAGGTTCTCGTCGATGTCGCGGACCGCGTCGCCACGGTCACGTTCAACCGGCCGGACCGGCTCAACGCCCTCACCGCCTCCATGGGCGTGGCCTACGCCGACGCCCTGCGCTCCCTGGACGCCGATCCCGGGGTCCGCGTCATCGTGGTCACGGGCGCGGGCAGGGGCTTCTGCTCCGGCGCGGACCTCAGCGTCCTCGGGCAGGGCCCCGAGGCCCTCGACGGATTCCTCGCCGACTCGGCGGGGGGCGACAGTCCCACGCTGGCGCGCGACATCGACACGCCCGTGGTCATGGCGGTGCAGGGTGCTGCCGCAGGGCTCGGCTTCGTCATCGCCCTGTCGGGAGACGTGGTCTTCGCCGGTCCGCAGGCGCGCTTCATCTCGGCATTCTCGCGCCTGGGACTCGTCGCGGAGTACGGCATCGCGTGGCTGCTCCCGCGGCTCGTCGGGGGCGCCAGGGCCGCCGAGATACTGCTGAGCGGGCGCCCCATCAATGCCGACGAGGCATATCGACTGGGTCTCGTGTCCGCCGTGGTCGACGACCCCCTCGCCACCGCGCTGTCTTGGGCCCGGGATGTCGCCGACTCATGCTCGCCTTTCTCCACGGCGACGATGAAGCGTCAGTTGCGCGCGGCGTCGGAGTCCACGTGGGACGACACCCTGGGTCTCAGCCTCCGACTCATGGGCGAGTCCTTCCGCGGCCCCGACCTCGTGGAGGCCCTCACGGCGAAGCTGCAGGGTCGAGCGCCGGCGTTCGACGACTGAGCGGGCTCAGTCGAGCACCCCGCAGTGCGCCAGCGCCAGGCGCACCAGCCGACCCTGGCCCCCGGTCATCTCCGCCTGCAGACCGGTCGAGGCCGCCTCGAGCGGGTCGACCCAGGTGAGGTCCAGCGCATCCTGCGAGGGACTGCAGTCACCGTCGCAGGGAACGACGTAGCACAGGCTCACCGCGTGCTGTCGCGGATCGTGGTAGCCCGTGACCGACGGGTCGGGGAAGAACTCCGCGACCGTGAAGGGCGCGGGGGCGGCGGGCACCCGCGGCAGGGCCATGGGGCCGAGGTCCTTCTCCAGGTGCCGGATGAGCGCCTCGCGGATGCGTTCGCCGTACAGCACGCGCCCGGACACGATCGCGCGGCTGATGGAGCCATCCGGCATGGCCCGCAGGAGCAGGCCGACCCCGGTGACCACCCCGAGGGCATCGGTGCGCACCGGCACGGCGTTCACGTAGACGAGGGGGAGGCGTTCGCGCGCCTGCTCGAGTTCCCCGTCGCTGAGCCACGAACCGCGAACGTCGAGCATGTCGCTCATGCGCCTGCCTCCCGATCCCGCCGAGTGCCTGAGCCGAGGGTAGCCGGGAGGGCCCCGGGCCCTAGCCTGGTGGGATGGACACGACGCGACCCGGCGGCGAGGCACTCCCGGTCACTCGATCCGAGGAGGATTGGCGCGCCGACCTCAGCCCCCTGGAGTACCACGTCCTCCGTGAGGCCGGGACCGAGCCGCCCTGGTCGGGCGAGTACGTCTCGACGAAGACCGCCGGCACGTATGCCTGCCGCGCCTGCGGGACGGCGCTGTTCCGGTCTGACGCGAAGTTCGACTCGCACTGCGGTTGGCCGTCCTTCTTCACCCCCCTCGCGGGCGACCGCGTGGTGGAGGTCGTCGACACGAGCCACGGCATGAGGCGGGTCGAGGTGCGCTGCGCCTCATGCGGGAGCCACCTGGGCCACGTGTTCGAAGGCGAGGGCTACGACACGCCGACGGACCTGCGGTACTGCATCAACAGCGTGTGCCTCACGCTCGACCCCGAGTAGGCCCGCGCCCGGCGTGTGCGGGGCCGCACTGCCCCGGCGGCGTCGTACCCTGCTGGACATGGCCGGTCTCGACCCGGAGGCTCCGGGGGATTTCTCCCGCGCGCTCGCGAGCCTCAGGGCCGTGCGGTACCGCCCTGAGCTCTGCGTGGAGGAGAGCCCGGCCCCCCAGCGCCTCGCGCCCCACGCGGTCGCCCTCACCGCGGAGTTCGTCGAGGACGACGAGGAGCTGGCCAGCGGCCGATTCGTGGTGCTCCACAACCCCGAGGGGGTGGAGGCCTGGGAGGGCAGCTTTCGCGTCGTCACGTTCGTCAAGGCCGTCCTCGAGCCTGACCTCGCGGCGGACCCGCTGCTCACCGGGGTGGCGTGGGCGTGGCTCCAGGAGGCGCTCGAGGGCTGCGAGGCGCCCGCGACCGCCCTGGGGGGCACCGTCACGCGCGTCATGAGCGAGGCGTTCGGCTCGCTCGGCGAGCGCGACGTCACCGGCCAGGTCGAGGTGCGCGCGTCCTGGACCCCCGAGGGACCGGCAGACGACCTCGGCCGCCACGCCGACGCGTGGGCGACCCTCCTGGCCCAGGCGGCAGGGCTCCTGCCGCTGCCCCGCGGAGTCGCCGTCCTCGCGCCCCCGCGACGGGGCCCGTGATCGCGGACCAGGCTCCCGAGCCGTCGGCAGCCGAGGACGAGACGACACCCGCTCGGGATGACGAGGGCGTCAGCCTGCCCGTCCTCGAGCCGCGTCAGGGCATCCCGCCCGTCACCGACTCGCCGGAGGGGCTCGCACGCGCCCTGGAGGCACTGGCGGCCGCGGAGGGGCCGGTCGCGGTGGACGCCGAGCGTGCCTCGGGGTACCGCTACGGCCAGCGCGCCTACCTGTTGCAGTTCCATCGCCGGGGCGCCGGCACGTGGCTGGTGGACCCCATCGCACTGCCCGACCTCACGGGGCTGCAGTCCGCGCTGGGGCACGAGGAGTGGGTCCTGCACGCTGCGTCCCAGGACCTGCCGTGCCTGCGGGAGCTCGGGCTGCGGCCCGGGAGCCTGTTCGACACGGAGGTGGCCGGACGACTGCTCGGGCGCGAGCGCGTGGGGCTCGGGCCGCTGGTGGAGTCGGAACTGGGCTACCTGCTCGAGAAGGGCCACGGGAGCGCTGACTGGTCCACGCGCCCTCTCCCGGAGTCCTGGCTGCGGTATGCGGCCCTGGACGTCGAGGTCCTGCTCGACCTGCGCGATCGGCTGGCGGCGGACCTCACGGGCACGGGCAAGGACGGCTGGGCCCAGGAGGAGTTCGCCGCGCTCCTCGCCGCCGCTCCCGCGCCCCCGCGCGCCGATCCCTGGCGGAGGACGTCCGGGATCCACGTCGTGCGCGGGCGACGAAGCCTCGCAGCTGTGCGCGAGCGGTGGATCGAGCTCGACGCTCTCGCGCAGCTGAGGGACACCATCCCGGGACGCATCCTCCCCGACGCCTCGATCGTCGCTGCGGCGCGCGCGCTGCCCGAATCGCGTGATGCCCTCGCATCGCTCCCGGAGGTCCAGCGCCCTGCCGCGCGACGCACCGTGGCGCGGTGGTGGGCGGCCCTGGAACGCGCGGCCGCCATCCCGGAGTCCGATCTCCCGCCCATGACGCTCCCCGGCGACGGGCCGCCGCCTCCGCGGCTGTGGGCCGACCGAGACCCCGACGCCGCAGCGCGGCTCACGGCGGCGCGGGCGTACCTGGCCGCCCTGTCGGAGGAGGTCGGCACGCCTGTCGAGAACCTCGCCCCCCCGGACGCGGTGCGCCGCGTCCTCTGGCAACCGCCCGCCGACGAGAGCCCACAGGGCGTCCGCGCCGCCCTGGTGGGCCTGGGCGCACGGCCCTGGCAGGCCGCCCTCATCGGGGACGGCATCGCGGCCGCGCTGCAGGAGCGTGCCCCCGACGGCTCTCCGTCGCTCCGCTCCTAGCGCTGCTCTCCGGACACGCGCTCGTCGCCCTCGGGGGCAACCGTGTCGGGCAGGAGCGCGGCCACCTCCTCGACGACGCGCCGGGCGACCTCCTGGGCGTTCAGTCCGCAGGAGTCGAGGACCGCGGTGCGGCTGGCGTGGTCGGGGAAGCGCGCCGGAATGCCGAAGGTGAGGACAGGCACCGCACTCCCGGCGTCCTCCAGTGCCGCGCGCACCGAGGCGCCGATGCCCCCGGCCCGGGAGTTGTCCTCCATCGTCACGACAGCGCGCACTCGGCCCGCGCGTCGCACCACGGGCTCGGGAACCGGCAGGGCCCATCGCGGATCGACGACGTCCACCCTGATCCCCTGCGCCCCCAGGCGATCGGCGACATCGAGGGCCATCCCGGCGAAGGCTCCCACGGCCACCACGAGGACCTCCGGGTGCGCATCCTGGCGCAGGACGTCGACGACGCCCTCGCGGGCCTGGGCGGGGATCGGGGCCGGCAGGGCGCCCTTGGGGAAGCGCACCACGGTCGGACCGTCGTCGACCGCGACCGCCTCGCGCAGCGCCTCGCGCAGCGTCGCCTCATCACGCGGGGCCGCGAGCCTCAGTCCCGGGACCACCCCGAGAATCGACATGTCCCACACGCCGTTGTGGCTGGGGCCGTCATCCCCTGTGACGCCAGCCCGGTCCAGCACGAAGGTCACTCCCGCGCGGTGGAGTGCGCAGTCGAGAAGCACCTGGTCGAACGCGCGATTGAGGAAGGTCGCGTAGACGGCGACCACCGGATGCATGCCCGCGAACGCCAGGCCCGCGGCGCTGGCGACGGCGTGCTGCTCGGCGATGCCGACGTCGAAGGTGCGGTCGGGGAACTCGCCGGCGAAGCGGTCCAGCCCGGTGGGGCCGAGCATCGCGGCCGTGATCGCGACGACCTCCGGGCGCTCGCGACCGAGTGCGACGAACTCGTCGGAGAACGCACCCGTCCACGTGGGGCCGCCCCGCGTGAGCGGACGGCCCGTGTCGGGGTCGATGACGCCGACGCCGTGGAACCGATCGGCCTCGTCGGACTCTGCCGGCGCATACCCCCGGCCCTTCTGCGTGATCACGTGGACGATCACCGGAGCGCCGAAGTCGCGCGCCCGGGACAGGGCATGCTCCACGGCCTCGATGTCATGGCCGTCCACCGGCCCGACGTACTTCAAGCCGAGGTCCTCGAACATCCCCTGCGGGGCGACGATGTCCTTGAGCCCCTTCTTCATGCCGTGCAGGGCGTCGTAGACCGGGGATCCCAGGACCGGGGTGCGCTGGAGGACGCGCCTGCCCCAGTCGAGGAAGCGCTCGTACCCGTCGGTCGTGCGCAGCGTGGACAGGTGATGTGCCACCCCGCCGATGGTGGGCGAGTAGGACCGCTCGTTGTCATTGACGACGATGATGAGCGGGCGGTCGGAGCCGGCGATGGTGTTGAGCGCCTCCCAGGCCATGCCCCCGGTGAGCGACCCGTCGCCGACGATCGCCACGACGTGCCGCCCACCGTCGGGCACGAGATCCCCCGAGAGGGCCCAGCCCTTGGCGATGCCGTCGGCGTACGAGAGCGCGGTCGACGCGTGGGAGTTCTCGATCACGTCGTGCGGGCTCTCCCGCCGACTGGGGTAGCCCGAGAGGCCGCCCTCCTGGCGCAGGCGGTCGAAGCCGTCGCGGCGGCCGGTGATGAGCTTGTGGACGTACGCCTGGTGCCCGGTGTCCCACACGAGGACGTCGCGGGGAGAGTCGAACACCCGGTGCAGGGCGATGGTGAGCTCCACCACGCCGAGATTGGGACCGAGGTGTCCCCCGGTCCGGCTCACGCGGTCCACGAGGAACGCGCGGATCTCCGCGGCCAGGGCGGGCAGGTCGTCGGGATCGACCGCACGCAGGTCCGCGGGCGAGTCGACGCCCTCGAGCAAGGTCACGCGCCCTCCCTCATGTCATCCGCAGTCTAGGTGCGAACGCCGGGTCTCACAGCCTGGGGCGCCAGCGGCGTCCCCGGAGCGCGGCGGCCACCAGGCCGACCTCGCGCTCCAGCGCGAGCAGCCCCGCGCCCTCCGCCTCCACGGCGGCGAGGGCGGCGTCCATCTCGGCCGGGGCCAGCTCCTCGCCCAGTTCCCTCCGCAGCCCCGCGTACGTCGTCCGCGCGGCCTCGAGGCGCCCTCGGACCTCGCATCGCGCCCGGAAGGCCAGCGCCTCGGGACTGTCGCGCAGGCCCGGCAGCGCGCGCCACTCTCCCGGGCCCTGGTCCAGCAGCCAGGCGAGCGCTGCCGCCGGGAACTCCGGGTCCTCCGGCTCCGGCAGGCGCGCGGGCCATCCCGGCGGACGAGCCATCCGGCTAGAGGAGGGAGCGCAGCACGTAGGGCAGGATCCCGCCGTGGCGGTAGTAGTCGGCCTCGCCCGGCGTGTCGATGCGCACGCGGGCATCGAAGGCCGAGGTGGTTCCGTCCGGGCGCAGCGCGGCCACGCGCACCGTGCGGGGGATGCGGCCCTCGTTGAGCTCCGTGATGCCCTCGAACGACAGGGTCTCCTCCCCCGTCAGCCCGAGCGACTGGGCGGACTCGCCCTCCGGGAACTCCAGCGGCAGGACGCCCATGCCGATGAGATTCGACCGGTGGATCCGCTCGTAAGACTGGGCGATGACAGCCCGCACGCCAAGGAGCGCGGTGCCCTTGGCGGCCCAGTCGCGCGATGACCCCGATCCGTACTCCGCGCCGGCGAGGACGACGAGGGGGATGCCGCGAGCCTGGTAGCGGACCGACGCGTCGTAGATCGGCACGACGGGGTGCAGCGGATCCGTGAGGTCGAGGGTGAATCCGCCCTCGACACCGTCGAGCATGAGGTTGCGCAGGCGGATGTTCGCGATGGTCCCGCGGCTCATCACCTCGTGGTTGCCGCGGCGGCTGCCGTAGGAGTTGAAGTCCTGGCGCTCCACGCCGTGCTCGCTGAGGTACCTTCCCGCCGGGCTGTCGGCCTTGATCGATCCGGCCGGGGAGATGTGGTCCGTCGTCACCGAGTCGCCCAGGACGGCGAGGACCCGAGCACCGGAGATGTCGGCGACCGGTGCAGGCTCCAGCGGCATCCCGTCGAAGTAGGGCGGCCTCCGCACGTACGGCGACGCGGGATCCCACGCGAACGCCTCGCCGGCCGGTGTCTCCAGGGCCTGCCAGCGCGCGTCTCCCGCGAACACCTCCGCATAGCGCGAGGCGTACATGTCCTCGTCGATCGCAGCGTCGACGACCTCCTGCACCTCGTCGGACGTTGGCCAGACATCGCGCAGGAAGACGTCCCTGCCCTCGGGAGTCTGGCCAAGGGGGTCGTTGAGCAGGTCGATGTCCATGGTCCCGGCGATGGCGTACGCGACCACCAGCGGAGGCGAGGCCAGGTAGTTCATGGTGACGTCGGGATTGATGCGGCCCTCGAAGTTGCGGTTGCCCGACAGCACGGACACGACGGCAAGGTCGCTCTCCTGAACGGCGGCGCTCACCTCGGGGGGCAGCGGGCCGGAATTGCCGATGCAGGTTGTGCAGCCGTAGCCCACGAGATCGAAGCCCATCTTGTCCAGGTAGGGCGTGAGGCCGGCGCGGTCGAAGTAGTCGGTCACGACCTGCGACCCCGGTGCCAGCGTCGTCTTGACCCAGGGCTTGCGCGCCAGGCCCAGTTCCGCGGCCTTCTTCGCCACGAGCGCCGCAGCGACCATGACCGAGGGGTTGGAGGTGTTCGTGCACGACGTGATGGCCGCGATGACCACCGCTCCGTGGTCGAGGACCACGTCCTCGCCGCTGGCGAGGCGGACCGGCGTGGGCCGCGCACCCTCGGGGGCGTAGGCGGGCAGGACGGCCTGGAAGGCACCCTGAGCGTCGGCGAGCCGGATGCGGTCCTGCGGACGCTTGGGGCCCGCGATGGACGGCTCGACGGTGGACAGGTCGAGATCGATCACCGCGCTGTAGCGCGGTTCACGGCCGGGCTCGTGCCACAGCCCCTGGGCCTTGGCGTAGGACTCGACCAGATCGACCTGCCGGTCCGGTCGGCCGGTGAGGCGGAGGTACTCGATGGTGCGGGAGTCGATGGGGAAGATCGCCACGGTCGAGCCGTACTCCGGGCTCATGTTGCCGATGGTCGCGCGGTTCGCGAGGGGCACGGCCCCGACACCCTCCCCGAAGAACTCGACGAACTGCCCGACGACCCCGTGCTTGCGCAGCATCTGGGTGATGGAGAGGACGAGGTCCGTGGCCGTTGTTCCCTCGGGGAGCGTGCCGCGCAGTCGGAACCCCACCACCCGGGGGATGAGCATCGACACCGGCTGGCCGAGCATCGCGGCCTCCGCCTCGATGCCCCCGACCCCCCACCCGAGGACCCCGAGCCCGTTGACCATGGTGGTGTGGGAGTCCGTCCCGACGACGGTGTCGGGGTAGGCCTGGCCTCCCCGCGCCATGTCCACGCGGGCGAGGTGCTCGATGTTGACCTGGTGCACGATGCCCGTGCCCGGCGGCACGACCGTGAACTCCTCGAAGGCCCCCTGTCCCCAGCGCAGGAACTGGTACCTCTCACGGTTCCGCTCGTACTCCAGTGCCACGTTGAGGTCGGCCGCGTCCGGGCGCGCGAAGAAGTCGGCGATCACGCTGTGGTCGATGACGAGCTCCGCGGGGGCGAGGGGCTCGATGAGCAGGGGATCGCCCCCGAGCGCCGCCATGGCATCGCGCATCGTCGCCAGGTCGACGACGACCGGCACGCCCGTGAAGTCCTGCATGACGACCCGGGCGGGCGTGAACTGGATCTCCTCGCTGGGCTCCGCGGCCGGGTCCCACTCCCCCAGCGCCCGGATCTGCTCGGCGGTGACGTTGGCCCCATCCTCGGTGCGCAGCAGGTTCTCGAGGAGTACGCGGTGGGTGAAGGGGAGCGACTCGCTGCCGGGAACGGCGTCCACGCGGTAGATCTCGTACGTCTCCCCGCCCGCCTCCAGCACGCTGCGGGCCCCGAAGCTGTCGCGGCTGGCGCTCGCCGATGCCATGGCCCCTCCTCGATCGCGTCATCCCCTCGCTCGCCATCGCGTGCGCGCAAGGCCAACATATCGCTCCCGACACGCGCCCATGAGCCCGACCTCGCCTCGCTCGTGCGTGCTACGTTCGCGTCGGGCGGCCGTGATCGCCATGTCTCGGAAGGACGCTTTCCCCATGTGCGGAATTGCCGGGGTTCTCGGCCCCCCCGATGTCACTGGTCCCCTGATCACGCCGATGCTCGACGTGATCACGCACCGGGGACCCGACGACTCGGGCGAGTACGTCGGGGCGGACTTCGCGTTCGGCATGAGGCGGCTGTCGATCATCGACATCGCCGGTGGCCACCAGCCCATGTGG
>JBJTJS010000133.1:0-3249 GCA_046096085.1 bacterium | reverse complement strand
GTCAAGCTCGGCGCTGGCGTGTCGTTCGACGATCTCGAGTTCATCATCCCCGACGGACCGAAGGGCGGACTCGCCTCTCCCTCACGGGATCGGACGTTTAATCCCAAACGGCCTCACTTCATGTTGCTGGTTGGCTTTGAGCCAGGGACATACGCTCTCGACGTCAAACACACGCCCACGAATGTGATCATCTGGTCCGGCAAATTCGAGGTGGACGCGCTCTGGCGCGACGTCAAGTCAGGCCCGCCGCTCTGGTTCACCGGTTCGCCCGGTCAGTACGTCGCCGGTGCTGCATGGGGTGGCGGCGGCGCCGGACCGCAGAACGTGAACGTCCTCCCTGCGACGGGTACCCGGCGAATCGCCGTGCTGTTGGTGGACACGTCCGATCAG
The DNA here is from genome assembly GCA_046096085.1 of bacterium. Taxonomy (GTDB): domain Bacteria; phylum Actinomycetota; class Actinomycetes; order S36-B12; family S36-B12; genus Mxb001. Next base: position 2,859 of record JBJTJS010000133.1, on the reverse strand, counting down.
CGCTATACGACCGACGGCCCGACACTTCAGGGATTTCGCGATCGCTGGATCGACGAGCTCATCAACGGGGTCGTCGACGGTGGCGTCACGCGCAGCGTCCGCCAGTACTTCCGCGAAGTTTCCTACAACAACTTCGACATCTCGGCTCAGGTGTTCGGCCCTGTGCAACTGCCCGGCCCCTGGACTAACTACTTCACGATGGACTCTGGTGGCAACTGGGCGCCGGCCGCCGGCTTCTGGCAGGCCTGCGTCACGGCCGGCGACGGGCTGATCGACTACACGCAGTTCGATACGCTCGCCTGCATCTCGCAGCAGGTGGACGGCCCGCCGCAGCAGCGGGCCTGGCCCTACGCCAATGGCGGCACATTCACCACGGCTGAAGGCAATCGCGGCCTCGGCGTGATCTCCATGCCCAACGAATGGGGAGTCGTCGGCAATCGCGAGATCTTCGACACGTTCTCGCACGAACTCGGTCACAACCTGGGACTCGGCGATCAGTACACGCCCGCCGTCGCGGGTCGCAATCTCGGCTCGTGGGAGATGATGGACTGGGACGATCCGATGCCGCACTTCACGATTGCGCATCGACTGATGCTCGGCTGGGTTCAGGCCGGATGGGTGCAAAGCTTCGATTTCTCGGCGCTGGGCGGCACCGTGGACCAGACGGTCACGCTGCATCCGATCGAGCAGGGTGCCCCGGCGGCCGGCCGGCGTACGGGCGTCGAAATTCGCATCGCCGATGGCTGGAACTATTACTTCGAGTATCGCCGCGGCCAAATGATGCAGATTGGCGATCGCGCGTTGCCCGAAGATGGGGTCGTCCTCGGCACCGACGTCGTGTCAGCGCCATATACCCCGCCGTTCTCGCGCCCCGGACTCCTGCTGTTGCCGCCAGATACAGACAGCGAGGGTGCGGCGCTCTCGAACGGTGAGAACTACCGCGAGACTGACTTCTCAGACCCCACCTATCCCACGGACTTTCGGGTGGACGTGAGCGGCATCGACGCGAACAAGGCCGATCTCCGCATTCGCTATGGCGTGCTCTCGAAGCCAGATCCTTCAATTCGCCCGTGGCCGGCTAGCCCCGATCGGCAGTGGCAAAGCCCCGACATCGAAGTGCGCAATGCACGCAACCAAGCTGACGCGTCCTGGTTCAACGTGCCGTGGGTCGGCAATGCCAACACCATCGTCGCGAAGGTCAAGAACAACGGAAATATGGCGGCGCCGCAGGTGCGTGTAAACTTCTACGTCAAGAATTTCAACGTCGGCGGCGCGCCAGAGGCGTTTCTCGGCACGGACGTGCGCGACGTGGGTGCGGGCGCCACCGTTGAGTTTTCGACCAACTGGATGCCGCCCAGTGACGGCCACTATTGTGTCATTGTGCGAATCCCGCTTTACAGCACGCCGGCGACGCCGCCCGCAACTCCGACGGTAGAGATGACCGAGCTCAATAACATCGCGCAGTCCAACTACGACCGCTTCATTTCCGCCACGTCAATCCCGTCGCGCGAGATCACAACCGTGGAAGTAGGCAACCCGTATCCGATTGCCACACGGGTATTTCTGCACCCTGGACAAACGAACCCGGCGTACCGCACCTATCTCGAGTCGACGTCCGTGTGGCTCAACCCCGGCGAGACGAAAAAGGTCACGCTGATGTTCGAGTTCGCGCCAGACAATCTCACGAACAAGGTCTACCCGCCTTCGATATTGAAGCAAGTGCGCGAGATGATACGCGTGCCGAATCGCGTCGGTGTCGTCGCGCGCATCGAGGATCCGAATGACTCGCCTCGGCACAAAATCGACGTCCTCGGTGGTGCAGAAGCGCAGATCATCACCGGCAAGTCCACTCGGTTCGAACGGTTCGACGCGGTGCGCGGCACGGTTAGAGGACTCGTGGTCGACGTCGAAGGGAGGACGCCAGTGCCTGGTCGCGTCATCGTGCGATCGACCCGAATGGAGCCCGACCCTAAGGCACCGAAAGACGCGGTCTATCACTACCAGACCTTGAAGCTGAGCAGCGGTGCGTTCTCGGCGGAGCTCCCTGCCGATGCGATTGCCGTTGACGCCTACTACCTACCGGCGCCGACGTACGCCGACTGCTGGAGCCAGGTCGTGAAGTTCGCCGGCGCAAGGCGCACCAGCCGGGGGTCTATGAGACGTACAAACGGGGACGGAAACACCACGTCACGCAGGAAGTCGAAGCGTCGATAAGCTGATGCACAACTTTCGTGGGATAGGTAGGGCCATCGATCCAGTGGCGTATCGAGCGCCGTCCAACAACAGCATGCAGCGGACGGCGCTGCGCGCCGCCGCTGATGCTGAGCGTTGGGGCGGTCGAGTCGCTGGCGGTCTTGATCGCTGTGTCGGTCCGCATGCCCGCATGTCCGCGCCTCCGAATGCTCCTCGTTCCTCGTTCGGCACCTAGGTTGGCGACGGTTATCGACGAGGCGGCTCGGCAGGTTTCGGACGGTTTGCTCACAGCGGCCATTCTTCGGCAGACGTTCGGTAATTGCGGGCGATCGCTGAGCGGTCGTTGGGCTTATCGCCATCCGCTGCCGCAGTTCGGCACCGCCTACTCGGCTCTGACCATTAATGAGAGAGTGCGTGGCAGGGGCATTGGGCCAGCGACCAACCCGCTCGGCGCACGCTAATCTGCTCAACAAATCCGGGTAATGAGTCGCCCGATAATCACCGTCGTGTTGGGATCGCGCGACGGGCGTTCGGCCGCCACATTCGCTCGCCGACCGCCCAGCCGCCACCGACCGTCCGGTTCTAGAGACGGCCGAGATCGGAAATGCCCGCAAGTCCTTCGTCACAAGGCACCACTTGGCAATGACTTAGGCAAGCCGCCTCGAT
>JBJTJS010000132.1:0-5242 GCA_046096085.1 bacterium | reverse complement strand
CCGCGAGGACACCAAGGGCATCACGGGCCAGTCCGTGATGAGCTACGCCGAGGTGGCCAACCTGTCGGTGAACCAGGTCCTGGTGCGTTCGATCAACACCACGATCACGTCGCTCCTGCCCGTCCTCGCCATCATCATCGTCGGCGCGGGGCTCCTGGGAGCCGGGACGCTGCTCGACCTGGCGGTGGCCCTGGCCATCGGCATGTTCATCGGCGTCTACTCCTCGCTCTTCGTCGCCACCCCGCTGGCGGTCGTGCTGAAGTCGCGCCAGGAGGACATCCGGGCCCTCGATCGCCGGGTCGCCTCTCGCCGTGCCGGTCAGGCCCGCCGCGGGGACGCCGACGCGGAGGGGTCGGAATCCGAGGGCGAGGGCGCCGCGGTGAGCGCGTCGTCGACGGCCCTCGCCGCGGGCACCCGAGCGCAGCCCAAGCGGCAGCCGCGCTCCAAGCGCGGCAAGAAGTAGCCTCGGCGGGGGATCGCCCTCGGACAGTGACCCGTACACTGGCCCCGGAGGTGAGGCGTGGTTCAGGAGGCGACGTTCCCCCGCGAGCCTGCCGCGCTGGACGCCTCCAGTGGCCTGAGGTCGAGGATCGCCCGAATCGCGGGCTCGCGCGGCGCTCCCGGCGAACTCGATCCCCTCGTCCGCACGCTGCGCCAGTTCCACCCCAAGTCTGACGTCCGGCTCCTGCAGCGAGCCTACGAGACCGCGGCCTACCTCCATCGCGATCAGCGGCGCCGCTCGGGCGACCCCTACATCACGCACCCGCTCGCCGTCGCGACGATCCTCGCCGAGCTCGGCATGACCGTGCCCACCCTGGCCGCGGCACTCCTCCATGACACGGTCGAGGACACCGGCTACTCCCTGGAGGAACTGCGCGAGGACTTCGGCGACGAGGTGGCCGCGCTGGTCGACGGCGTCACCAAGCTCGACCGGGTGAAGTACGGCCAGGCCTCGGCCGCGGAGACAGTGCGCAAGATGGTCGTCGCGATGGCGCGCGACATCCGGGTGCTGGTCATCAAGCTGGCGGATCGCCTGCACAACATGCGCACGCTGTCCTTCATGCCGCCGGACAAGCAGGAGAAGAAGGCGCGGGAGACCCTCGAGATCTACGCGCCCCTCGCCCACCGGCTCGGCATGAACACGATGAAGTGGGAGTTGGAGGACCTGTCCTTCGCCACGCTCTACCCCAAGATGTACGAGGAGATCGAGCGGCTCGTCGGCCAGCGCGCGCCGTCACGGGACCAGTACCTCACCCGGGTCATCTCCGACATCGAGGCGGACCTCCGGGGTGCGAAGCTCAAGGCCTCGGTGACGGGAAGGCCCAAGCACTACTACTCGGTGTACCAGAAGATGATCGTGCGGGGCCGCGACTTCTCCGACATCTACGACCTGGTCGGAGTGCGGATCCTCGTGGAGTCGGTGCGTGACTGCTACGCGGTCCTCGGCGTCATCCACTCGCGATGGAGTCCGGTCCCCGGCCGGTTCAAGGACTTCATCGCCATGCCGAAGTTCAACATGTACCAGTCCCTGCACACGACGGTGATCGGCCCCGAGGGCAAGCCGGTCGAGCTCCAGATCCGCACCTGGGACATGCATCGCGCCGCAGAGTTCGGCGTGGCGGCCCACTGGCGCTACAAGCAGGCCGAGGTCGGGGGCAAGCGCGGGCCCGACGACTTCGGCTGGCTCCGCCAACTCCTGGAGTGGCAGCGCGAGACCGAGGATCCGGACGAGTTCCTGGACTCCCTGAGGTACGACCTGGGCTCCACCGAGGTGTTCGTCTTCACGCCCAAGGGCGACGTCATCGCGCTCCCCGCGGGTGCCACCCCGGTCGACTTCGCCTACAGCGTCCACACCGAGGTGGGCCACCGCTGCGTGGGGGCCCGAGTGAACGGCAAGCTCGTGCCCCTGGAGTCGCCGCTGGAGAACGGCGATGTGATCGAGATCTTCACCTCGAAGGCCGAGGGTGCCGGTCCCAGTCGCGATTGGCTGGGCTTCGTCCAGTCCCCTCGCGCGAGGAGCAAGATCAAGGCGTGGTTCTCCAAGGAGCGCCGCGAGGAGGCGATCGAGGCGGGCAAGGTCTCCATCGTCCGGGCGATGCGCAAGGAGGGGCTGCCCCTGCAGCGGCTCATGACGAACCAGGCGCTGAGCATGATCGCCGCGGAACTGCACCAGTCGGATGTCTCGGGGCTGTACGCCGCGGTCGGCGATGGCCGCATTTCGGCATCGAGCATCGTCAAGCGCCTCGTGGCCGCGGCAGGGGGGGTGGACGGCGCGGCGGACGACGTGGCCGAGGCGGTCACCCCCACGCGCGCCCCCAGGGCACCGGCCGGCACGGACCCGGGAGTCATCGTCAAGGGCGTGACGGATGTCTGGGTCAAACTGGCGAAGTGCTGCACGCCGGTGCCGGGGGACGAGATCGTCGGGTTCGTGACGCGAGGCTCGGGGGTGTCCGTGCACCGCAGATCGTGCAGCAACGTTCCCGCGCTGCTCGACGCCGAGGGCACGCCGGGTCAGCGGTTCGTCGAGGTGGCCTGGGCGCCCACGGCGTCCAGCGTCTTCCTCGTCAACATCCAGGTCGAGGCGCTGGATCGGTCCCGCCTGCTGTCGGACGTCACGCGGGCGCTCTCCGACCAGCATGTCAACATCCTCAGCGCGTCCGTGACGACGACCCGGGATCGGATCGCGATGTCGCGCTTCACGTTCGAGATGGCCGACCCGATGCACCTCGGCTCGGTGCTCAAGTCGGTTCGGGCCGTCGAGGGTGTCTTCGACGCGTACCGCGTCTGATTGCGGTCAGCTGAGGTCCGACAGCGTGCCCTCGGCTGCCTGGAGGAGGGCGCGGGTGGACTCCAGCGACTGCTCCGCCTTGGCGACCGCGACGTAGTCTCCTCGTTCGCGGGCTGACTCCACGTCGGCCTCCGCCCGCTCGAGGGCCGCCCGGAACTTCGCGGCGGTCTCCTCGGCCCGGGCGCGCACCTCGGGGTTGGCCGAGCCCCAGCGCCTCTGGTCGGCCTCCCGCAGGGCATCCTCGACACGCTTCAGGCGCGCCTCCACGCGGTCCCGGTCTCCGCGAGGCACCGGTCCCACGGCATCCCAGCGGTCCTGCAGCGAGCGCATGGCCCGCTTCGCCGACGCGAGGTCGCTCACCGGCAGGAGGGCCTCGGCCTCCGCCGCGAGCGCCTCCTTGCGCTCCAGGTTGGCCTTGAACTCCCCGTCGCGCTCCGCCTGGGCGGCGTCGCGGGCGCGGAAGAAGTCATCCTGGGCCTCGCGGAAGCGCGCCCAGAGCCTCTCCTCGTCGGCCCGGCCCGCGTGCCCGGCGGCCTTCCAGCGGTCCATGAGCTGGCGGTAGGCACGTGACGTGGCCGCCCAGTCGGTGGATGCGGCGAGCGCCCGGGCCTGCGCGATGAGCGCCTCCTTGGCGGCGATGGCCTCCTTGCGCTGGGAGTCCACCTGGGCGAAGTGGTGGCGGCGTCGACGGTCGAAGTGGGCGCGCGCCGCACTGAAACGGCGCCACAGCTGCTGCTCGACCGAGCGGTCGACGTGCGGCGCGACCTTCCACTCCTCCAGGATCGCGGCGTACCGCTCGCCCGTCGCCTTCCACTGGGTGGCCTCCTGGAGCGCCTCCGCCTCGGCCACGAGCTCCTCTCGACGACGCAGCGCCTCCTCGCGCTGGCGAGCGCGGGCCGCCTCGCGCTCCGCTCGGTGCGCCTCCATGAGGCGATCGACGTCGGCGCAGGCTTCCTCGAGCTGGACGACATCGCCGATGAACGCCGGCTCGGCGAGGGCGGCGCGCGCATGGTCGACCGCCGTTCGTGCCTGGTCGAGGCGCCCGCGCCCCTCGCGAAGCCGGTACGCGGCCAGGTCGACCTCGACGAGGATGTCGTCGTACTTGCGTCCGAAGAAGGCGAGGCCCTCGGCGACCGTGCCCGCGGCCCAGCTTCCGACGGCCACGTCGCCGGCCGGAGTGCGCAGCCACACCGTCCCCGCGGCGACGCTGCGCCCGAAGCGGGCGGGATCGGTGACGCGGGGCGTCGGGGCAGCGGATCCGCGCCGCGGGGCCGCGGTCCCGCGGGGCCGGAGCCCTCCCGGGGTCGGGGCAGCGGCAGCGGCCCGCGCCGGCAGCTGGGGCGGCAGCGGCCGCGCCTCGAGGACGCCGAACGCGCCCCCGCTGGCCACGACGACCACGGGGTCCTGCGCCGCGGGCTGCGGATCGCCGTACCGGCTGTCCTCGCTCATCCGACTCCCTCGTTCACGCGGGCGATCCTGTCACCCGCGTGGCTCAGCCCCGTGCTGCGGGCGTGACCGTTGCCTTCTCGATGATGACCGGCTGTGCGGGAGGGCCATCGCTCCCCCCGCCCTCGACTCCGGCACTGGCGATCCCGCGGACCACGTCGAGACCCTGGGTCACCGTTCCCCAGATCGTGTATCCGGACGGCAGCGTCGTGTTCTCGTAGACGATGAAGAACTGGCTGCCGCCCGTCCCGGGGCCGGCGTTGGCCATGGCGACCGTCCCCGCCGGGTAGTTGTCGGCGCCCGCGGGCGGGAGGTTCTCGTCGGGGATCGAGTAGCCGGGGCCGCCCGTCCCGTCACCCTTGGGATCCCCGCACTGCAGGACGTAGATCCCCTCCGTCGTGAGTCGATGGCAGGCGGTGAGGTCGAAGTAGCCCTCGTCGGCGAGGAAGGCCATCGACGCCGTCGTGGCGGGCGCCTCCTGGGGCTCGAGGGCGATGACGATGTCCCCGCAGTTGGTGACGAGCGTCATGGCGTAGTCCGTGGCGGCCTCGAGCGTCGTCTCCGGTGCCGCGGCCCAGGAGAGGTCGTCCGGTCGCGTGGGCTGGGGCTGCGCGCAGTCGAGGTCGACCGTCGTTGCCGAGGCCTCGGGCGACGGCACGCCGGACGGGCTCGAGGCATCCGAGGGAACCTCGCTGGGCACGTCGGAGGGCGCGTCGGGGCTGGGTAGGTCGGTGGGGGAGACGGGACTGGGCGCATCCGTGGGGGCGTCGACGGGCGCCACGCTGGTGTCGCTGCTGCGGTTCCACGCGAACCAGGCGACGCCACCGGCGATGACGACGAGGACGGCGAGGACGGCGAGTATGAGCGCGTGCTGATGCCCGAGCGAGGTCGTTCAGTTCCGCCCGACTCGATGGAGGGGGTGTGGTCCGCAAGTTACACCGCCGTATCGACGTCGCACCACCCAACCCTCCGCCACGGACGCGGGGACAAGGTGCTGCTGCCCACGAC
>JBJTJS010000131.1:0-24456 GCA_046096085.1 bacterium | reverse complement strand
GTGGGGGGCGAGGAGGTCGCCTGCGAGCACGTCGCCGACCCGGGCGATCGCTTCTGCCGTCGGTGCGGTGCGGCCCTGCCCACCGAGTCGGAGGAGACGTTCGTCGGGGCAGCCGGGCCTGCGTCGTCGGGCTCCCTGCCCGCGGTGGGGTCGGGGATCATGGCCGGCGTCCCCGAGGGGGCCGGGGTGCTCGTCGTGCGGCGCGGACTCAACGAGGGCGCGACGTACCTCCTGACCGGAGACGTGGTCACGGCGGGACGCGAGCCCGACTCCGACCTGTTCCTCGACGACGTGACCGTCAGCCGGCGCCATGCGGTCTTCACCCGCACCGACGACGGCTGGCGCCTGCAGGACACCGAGAGCCTCAATGGCACGTACGTCAACCGCCGCCGGGTCGAGGACCAGTTGCTCCAGGCGGGCGACGAGGTCCAGATCGGCAAGTACCGCTTCGCCTACCTCGTGGGCGGATCCGCCTGAGCGGCACGGGTCGCCCTCGCACCGGTCGGGCCGTCCCGCCTGGTGACCCGGCTGCCCGGCCCCTGAGCATCGGAGCGGCCGTCGCGGCACTGCAGGAGGAGTTCCCCGACCTGTCGGTGTCCAAGGTGCGCTACCTCGAGGACCAGGGGCTGATCTCCCCCGCGCGCACCCCCCGGGGGAGCCGACGCTACACCGAGGCCGACGTTGCGCGCCTGCGCCGGATACTGCGCCTGCAGCGCGACGAGTACCTGCCCCTGCACGTCATTCGCGACGTGGTCGACGGACTCGCCGTGGAGGGCCCGGCCGACGCGACGGGCGACGCACGTGAGTCGGTCTCCGGGCAGCCTGCAGCGATCGCGCGCGACCTGCGCCCGCGCGCGGCCCGGCCGCTCACGCTGTCGGAACTCTCCGAGGGATCCGGGCTCGATCGCCAGGGCATCGCGGACCTCGAGCGATACGGACTCATCCGATCGCGCGACACGGACGCGCTCGGCATCTGCAGGATCGTGGCGGACCTCGGTCGATTCGGGATCGAGCCTCGCCACCTGCGCGCATTCCGGGTCGCCGCCGACCGGGAGATAGGACTGGTCGAGCAGGCCCTGGCCCCCCACCGGCCCGGGGGCTCGGCGGCGAAGACCGGCCCTTCGCGTGCCCATGAGCGCGAGGTGACCGGTCAGCTTCTCTCGCTGTGCATCGCGCTGCACGTCAGCCTGGTCCGGACAGGACTGCCATGACGGCGCCCTCGCGGCTCGCGGGATAGTCTGGGGGCATGCACCAGGTGGACGTCGTGGGCGTGCGCGTCGAGATGCCGTCCAACCAGCCCATCGTGCTCCTGCGCGAAGTCGAGGGGGATCGCTACCTGCCGATCTGGATCGGCGCGGTCGAGGCGACTGCGATCGCGTTCGCGCAGCAGGGCGTCGTCCCCCAGCGACCCCTCACCCATGACCTGATGCGCGACGTGATCGACGCCCTGTCCGCGCCACTCCAGGAGATCCGGATCACGGCGCTCGAGGACGGAGTGTTCTACGCGGACCTCGTGTTCGAGTCCGGAACCATCGTCGGGGCACGTCCTTCGGATGCGATCGCGCTGGCGTTGCGCACGGGCTCTCGGATCTACGCCGCCGACGCCGTGCTCGACGAGGCGGGCGTGAGCATCCCGGACGAGGAGGAAGACGAGGTCGAGAAGTTCCGCGAGTTCCTCGATCAGATCTCCCCCGAGGACTTCGGCTCCCGGGACTGAGCGGGCGACTCGCCGGGGGAGTTCCCGGGGCAGGTGGTGCCACAAGGCGGTGCGCCACCGGCGGGTCGCGTTGACGCACGGCGGGGCTCGCCCTAGCGTTGCTCCTCCGGGCGAGAAGTCGGCCCCGGTCGGCGAGGGGTAGGTGACCGTGAGGGCTCAGACGGGGATCCCCGGAGCATCCGAGGTCGGGGACATCGCGCTCCCGGTCACGGTCGACCAGCCAGGACTCTTCGAGGACGACGCGCTGCGCTCGGAGGCCCTCCTCCTGGGCTACCGCGGGCCCGTGGCCTGCGCGGCGGCCGGGATCACCTACCGGCAACTGGACTACTGGGCGCGCACCGGCCTCGTCGAGCCGAGCATCAGGCCGGCGAGCGGCTCGGGCACGCAGCGCCTCTACGCCTTCCGCGACATCCTCATCCTGCGCATCGTGAAGAGGCTCATCGACACCGGGGTGTCGCTGCCCAACATCCGCGCCGCGGTGCGTCACCTGGCCGACCGCGGCGGCGACGACCTGGCCCGCATCACCCTGATGAGCGACGGAGCCTCCATCTACGAGTGCCGCAGCCCCGACGAGGTGATCGACCTCGTCCGTGGCGGACAGGGGGTGTTCGGGATCGCCGTGGGGCGGGTGTGGCAGGAGGTCGAGGGCTCCCTGGCCAACCTGCCGGGGGAGCGGACCGACGGGTCGCTGTCCGGGACCGCCGCAGACGAGCTCTCGGCGCGACGGGCCGCCCGAAACGCTGCGGTCTAGCCCGGCGCAGGGTAGGCTGCGGACTGCCGTTCGACCCCGCGCGGGAGAGCTTGGTCCGGAGCCACCGGGCTGGCGCCGAAGGAGCAACCTCCCCGGAAACTCTCAGGCCCCCGAACCGCGCGGGTAGGCAACTCTGGAGAGAGGGTGTGACGTCGTCGCCTCCGGCGTGACACCCCACCGAAGGTGAAAGCCGCGGTCCCGAGGGATCCCCCTCGCGCGGTGAAGCTCTCAGGTCGCGGTATGCCGCGGTACCAGAGGGGGAGAGGCTCCGGCGACCGCCGGGGCTCCCCGCTGCCCGCCCGTGGAGGCGAACGATGACCCTCAACACCACATCCCAGGCCGCCTCGTCCGCGCCCTTCGTCGCGCGGCACGTCGGCGCGAGCCCCGACGACCTCCAGGCGATGGCACGAGCGGTGGGATACGACAGCGTCGCCGCGCTCATCGATGCCATCGTGCCGGAGTCGATCCGGTGGCGCGACTCGTTGCGGCTGCCCCCGCCCCTCGCGGAGCATGAGGTCCTCGAGGAACTTGCCGGCCTCGCCGCGTCGACTTCGTACCGCCACATGATCGGCCTGGGCTACTCCGACACCCACACCCCCGCGGTACTGCGCCGCAACATCCTGGAGAACCCCGCCTGGTACACCGCCTACACGCCGTACCAGCCCGAGATCTCCCAGGGCCGGCTCGAGGCGCTCCTCGCCTTCCAGACCATGGTCGAGGACCTCACCGGCCTGCCGGTCGCGTCCGCCTCGCTGCTCGACGAGCCCACGGCGGCGGCGGAGGCCATGACCCTGCTGCACCGTTCTGCATCCGGCGGGGGGAACACCTTCCTGGTGGACTCCGACACCCACCCGCAGACCCTGGCCGTCCTCGCCACCCGCGCGGAGCCGCTGGGCATCCGGCTCGAGGTGATCGATGCCTCGGTGCGAGCCGCCGCACTGGACTCGGATGCCTACGGGCTGCTGCTGTCCTACCCCGGATCCTCCGGTGCCCTGCGCGACCCGGCGCCCCTCATCGGCGCCGCCCGCGAGCGGGGGATCGGCGTGGCCGTGGCCTGCGACCTGCTCGCGCTGACGGTGCTGAAGCCCCCGGGCGAGATGGGCGCCGACGTGTGCGTCGGGTCCGCGCAGCGATTCGGCGTGCCGCTGGGGTTCGGCGGCCCGCACGCGGGCTTCATGAGCGTGCGCGCCGGACTGGAGAGGTCCCTTCCGGGGCGTCTGGTGGGTGTGAGCGTCGACGCGGAGGGGCAGCCGGCCTACCGCCTGGCGCTGCAGACCCGCGAGCAGCACATCCGGCGCGAGCGGGCGACCAGCAACATCTGCACGTCCCAGGTGCTCCTCGCGGTCATGGCCGCGATGTACGCCGCCTACCACGGGCCCGACGGCCTGCGCGAGATCGCGGAGCGCACCCACGCGCACGCCGCTCTGTTGGCCTCGCGCTTGGAGGCCGCCGGCTTCGGCGCGGTCCACGACGCCTTCTTCGACACGATCCACGTGCGCGTGCCCGATGCCTCGCGCGTCGTGGCCGCGGCCGCTGAGCGCGGCGTCAACCTGCGTCTGGTCGACGCGGGAACCGTCGGCATCTCCACGGACGAGACGACCGGTGCGCAGGATGTCGCGGCCGTCCTCGCCGCCTTCGGAGTGGAGGGTGACGCCTCGGCGGATGGCCAAGGGCGCACGGCCCTGCCCGAGAGCCTGCGGCGGACCTCGCCCTACCTCGCGCACCCGATCTTCCACGACCACCGCAGCGAGACCGAGATGATGCGCTACCTGCGACGACTCTCCGACCGGGACCTCGCGCTCGACCGCACCATGATCCCGCTGGGCTCATGCACCATGAAGCTCAATGCAGCGACCGAGATGACGCCCATCACGTGGGCTGGATTCGCGGGCCTGCACCCCTTCGCCCCCCTGGACCAGGCCGAGGGCTTCGTGGAGCTCATCCATCGGCTCGAGGACTGGCTGTCGGAGATCACCGGCTACGACGCCGTGTCGCTGCAGCCCAATGCGGGGTCCCAGGGCGAGTTCGCCGGACTCCTCGCGATCCGTGCCTACCATCGCGCCCAGGGCGAGGCGGGTCGTGACATCTGCCTGATCCCGAGCAGCGCCCACGGGACCAATGCCGCGAGCGCGGTCATGGCGGGCATGCGCGTGGTGGTCGTGGAGTGCGACGAGCACGGCAACGTCGACGTCGACGACATCCGCGCGAAGATCGCCGAGCACGGCCCGCAGCTGGCGGCGCTCATGGTCACCTATCCCTCGACGCACGGCGTCTTCGAGGAGGCGATCCAGGAGATCTGCGGCCTGGTGCATGACGCGGGCGGCCAGGTATACGTCGACGGCGCCAACCTCAACGCTCTCGTCGGCCTCGCGAAGCCCGGCAAGTTCGGGGCAGACGTGTCGCATCTGAACCTCCACAAGACGTTCTGCATCCCCCACGGGGGCGGCGGCCCGGGCGTGGGGCCGGTGGGCGTTCGGGCCCACCTCGCCCCCTACCTGCCGTCGCACCCGCTGCGTCCGGAGGCGGGCCCGATCGGGCGCGGCCGGCCCGACGGGGGAGTGGGCCCGGTGAGCGGCGCGCCGTGGGGCTCCGCGGGCATCCTGCCGATCCCGTACGCCTACGTGCGCCTCATGGGCGGGGAGGGCCTCAAGCACGCGACGGCCGCCGCGATCACGGCCGCCAACTACCTCGCGCACCGGCTCGGCGAGGCCTACCCGGTGCTGTACACCGGACCGGGGGGGCTGGTGGCCCACGAGTGCATCCTCGACATCCGCCCGATCACCAAGGACACCGGCGTCACCGTCGACGACATCGCCAAGCGGCTCATCGACTACGGATTCCACGCACCCACGATGTCCTTCCCGGTCGCCGGCACGCTCATGATCGAGCCGACTGAGAGCGAGAGCCTCGCCGAGCTCGAGCGCTTCTGCGACGCGATGCTCGCGATCCGCGCCGAGATCGACCGGGTGGCCTTGGGGGAGTGGCCGGCCGACGACAGCCCGCTTCGGCACGCGCCGCACACCGCCGAGTGCCTGGTGGGCGAGTGGGAGCTTCCCTACGACCGCGAGACGGCGGCCTTCCCCGTGGACTCCCTGCGCGGCCGGAAGTACTTCCCGCCGGTCCGTCGGATCGACGGGGCCTTCGGGGACCGCAACCGGGTGTGCTCCTGCCCCTCGCCGGAGGAGTTGGCCATGACCTGACGGGGCGCTAGCCTCGCCACGCCATGGAACTCACCGAGGGGATCGTCGCCGGGGTCGTCGTCTCCCTCCTCGTCGCCGCGTTCGCGCGCAGCCGCGGGTGGGGGATCGCACTCCCGGTGCTGTTCGCCGGGATCCTCTTCGGCTTCCTCCCCTTCGGGCCGAGCGCGCCCGATGACGCGGGGTCGGTGTTCCTCCTCGTCCTCGCGCCCCTCGTCTTCGGCGAGGCGCTGTCGGCGTCGTACGTCGACATCCGCAGGGTGTCCCGCCCCGTCCTCGCACTGGCCGTCGGCCTCGTCGTGGTGTCGTCCGTCGCGGTCGGGGCGGTCGCCTCGGCCGTCATCCCGGGCATCCCACTGGCCATCGCACTGGCGCTCGGCGCGGTGCTGTCGCCGACGGACGCGGTGTCGGTCGCCGCGATCGCCCGTCGCGTCGGCCTGCCGCACCGGCTCGTCACCATCCTCGAGGGCGAGAGCCTCGTCAATGACGGCACCGGCCTGACGCTGCTGCGCGTCGCGCTGGTGTCGGCGTCGGCAGGGGCGGTGACCGGGGGACAGGCGCTCGGGATCCTCGCCCTCGCCGTTCTCGGGGGCATCGGGGTGGGAGCCCTCGTGGGCTTCCTGCTCGTCCTCCTCATGCGACGGTCCACCGACTCGCTCGTCGTCAACGTCATGGTCCTCATCGCTCCGTTCCCGGCGTACTTCGGGGCGGAGGCCGTCCAGGGCTCGGGCATCCTCGCCGTCGTCACCACCGCGCTCATCGCGGCCAATGCCATGACGACCGACAGCAGCTTCCGGGGGAGACCGGCGTCCGTCGCCGCCTGGCGGCAGATCACCTTCATCCTGCAGGCCTTCGCATTCTTCCTCGTGGGCCTGGAACTGCCGGAGACCGTCCTCTCCCTCGACGCGCGGGGCCGCACGCTCGTCCCCGTCCTCGTCGCGCTCATCCTCGTGACCCTGCTGCTGGCCCGGCTGGTCTTCGTCGGCGCCATGGTGCTCTTCGGAAAGGCGGCCCACCGGGGGACCCTCGGGTGGCGGGGCGGCCTCGTCCTCGCCTGGGCCGGCGCGCGGGGGCCGGTCTCGGGGCTCGCGGCGTTCACGATCCCGAGCACCCTGGCGAGCGGCGAGCCGTTCCCCGACCGCCCGGTCCTCCTGGCCACGACGTTCATGGTCATCACGGCCACGCTGCTCCTCGCGCCCACCCTGGGCATCGTCGCCCGCTGGGTCGGGGTCACCGCCGGTCCGGAGGAGGACGAGGTGCGCCGGGTGCGCGCCGCGCTCGCGGGGAAGGCGCTGGAGCAGATCGACGACTGGGTGGAGGAGGGGATCAAGACGGGGGAGCCGGCCCCCGAGGAGATCGTCACCGCGCTGCGCACCCGCTACAACGCCGAACTGCGCGCCGCGGAGGGGGAGCCTCACCCCAGCGTGTCCGAGGCATCGGTCGTTGCGAGGTACCAGCGGGGGATCATCAAGGCCCAGCAGGAGGAGCTGCTCCGCCTGCGCGACTCCGAGGCGATCCCCGACGCCGTCGTCCGTCCGATCATGCACGGGCTGGACGCCGAGCTCGCGGCCCTGCGCCAGCGGCCCCTGCCCGGGTAGGGACGCGCCCCCGGCCTCGATCCACCCGGACCGCGGGCTGAGGCTCCCGGTGGACGGCGGGCTACGTGCGGCCCTCGGTCTCCTGCACGTCGTACAGGATCCGGTCGACGCCGTCGGTGCCGCCGCCCATCCAGGACGCGTGGATCACGGGGAAGCCGGCCTCCCGCACGCACTCGACGACCGCCGCGTCGTCATCGACGACGTACGCCACCGGCGACTCCCGGTCGAGGTCGCGCAGGGCCTCCACCTTGAACGCCCGGGCCGGTCTCCGGTCGTGGTCCGGCCTCATCCGCAGCGGCCCCGCGGGCAGGCCCTGCCGTGCCAGCCAGGCCTCGGTGTCGGCCCGGCAGCGCTCGGGGCGGCCGGTGAGGTACGCGATCCCGAGGCCCTCGGCGGCAGCCTGCCTCACCGCTTCGAGTCCTTCGGCAAGCACGGGATCGGATACCGCCGCGGCGAAGAACGCGTCCCAGTCACGATTCCGACGACCCTCGACATGGTGCACCCGGTGCCGGACGTCGGCGAGGACGCCATCGATGTCGAAGACGGCCTGGGGCACGACGCACAGCCTGCCGCCTGCCGCGGCAGGACCGGGACGGGGGCTGGCATGGCGCGGATCCCGACGATAAAAATGACATAATGTCGCTTATCGGCGTATCGGTCCCTCGTGGGCACCTGGGAGGATGGGGCGTGGCCCCACGCAGCGACGCCTCGCCTGCTGCCCGGCCGGTGCGCGCCTACGCCCATCGCGGGGGCACCGAGGCCGCACCCGAGAACACCGTCGCGGCCTTCGCCCACGCGTGGTCGCTGGGCTATGTCGACCTGGAGACCGACGTCCGGGCCACGCGCGATGGCGTGGCGGTCGTCCTGCACGACCCGACCCTGGACCGGACCACGGATCGGTCAGGACGCGTCCGCGACCTGACCTGGTCGGAGGTCTCGCGGGCACGGGTCGACGGGCGGGAGCCCGTGCCCCGGCTCGACGACCTGCTCGCCTGCTTCCCCGGAGCCCGGGTGAACCTCGACGTGAAGGACGCTTCCTCCCTGGGCCCGCTGGCCGACGCGGTGTCCCGCACCGCGGCCGCGGGACGCGTGTGCCTCACGTCGTTCAGCGCACGTCGCCTGCGTGCCGCGCGACGCCTGCTGCCGCCGGGGGTCGCGACCGCCGCGGACCCGGCCGAGGTGCTGCGCAGCCTCCTGTGCGTCCGCGCGGGTCGCGCCCTGCGCCTGCCGGCGGGGTCCCGACTCCAGGTCCCGGAGTCCGTGGGTGGGCGTCGCCTGCTGGACGACCGCCTGCTGGACGCGGCGCGCGCCGCCGGGATACCCGTCGACGTGTGGACCGTGAACGAGCGCGCGGACATGGAGAGGCTGGCGGACTGGGGGGTGGACGGCATCATGACCGACCGACCGGTGCTCCTGCGGGAGGTGCTCCTCGAGCGCGGCCGGTGGGCGCCGCAGCCCCACAACGCATGAGTGCGGGGACTCGGGACCCGGCGTAGGGGTGGTCCCGAATCCCCGCACTCGGCGGGTGTGATCGCGGTACGTCAGGCCGACTTGCGGGCGTCGCGCAGGAGGTCGAGTCGCTCGACGAGGAGTTCCTCGAGGTCGTCGAGCGTGCGGCGCTCCATGAGCATGTCCCAGTGCGTGCGCGCGGGACGCTGCGCCTTGGCATCGGGGCGAGATGCCTCGCGCTGCAGTCCCTCGGCCCCGCAGCGGCACTCCCACAGGACCGGGATCTCCTCGGCCTCGGCCGAGAACGGCACCACGGTGGTGTGACCGCGCGGGCAGTCGTAGGAGACGAGGACGCGCTCAGCGGGCGCGACATGCTCGTCGTTCTCGTAGCTCGTGGCCCCCAGCCGGGTGCCTCTCAGCGTGCCCTCGGACATCTCAGCGCCTTCCTTGTCGTCGAATCGACGTCGGTCGACCGACCACGTCGTTCAACATCGTGGACGCCGCGGACCTTCCCAGGGTTCCCCGCGTCCACAGTCTGACCGGTCAATCGAACAATTGTACGATCATGCCCGCTCCCCCCGGCGACCCCCATGACCCGGGTTGGCCGCCCGTGGGCCGCGTTTTCGGGCCGGTTTCCGCGGCTGACGGGCGGCAAGTGCCACGGGTGTGCGGCAAGTCGGGTGAGCGGAGGGTTCAGGGCGACGGCGGCAGGGAACGCCGAACGGCGGCCTCGATGCGCCGGGCGATGAGCCGCCGCACGGGCGGCAGCAGGAGGGCCAGTCCGGCGATGTCGGTGAGGAACCCGGGGACGGCGATGAGTGCCCCCGCGGGGATGAGGAGCGAGCGCTGGGCGGCGGAGACCGGGCTGACGAGGGGAGCGCCCGGGCTCGCCCCCAGTGCCGGAGGAAGCGGCGCGCCGTCCGTGCCCTCCGGCCGCAGGGCCGCCACCGCTGCCGACCAGCTGCGCCCGGTGGCGGAGGCGCCGTACCGCATGATGCCGATCCCGACGGGAATGGCGACCACGAACGCGACGAACACCCACCACCAGCCGATGACGCTGGCCACCGCGACGGCCACCACCAGCTCGGCGAGCGGATAGCCGAAGACGACGAGCAGGACCTTGGCACCGGCGGACACGTCAGTGTCCCGAGGACTGCCGGCTCGGCGCCGGGCCGATGGCCTTGCGGGGGCCGCGGCCGTTGCCCCCCAGGGCGCCGCGGGCCTGTGCCCACCGGTGTGCGGCTCCCCACTGCGTCACGCGCCACAGGGCCTCGAGCACGATGTCGCGGCTCATCTTCGACGTCCCCGCGGCGCGCTCGACGAACGTGATGGGGACCTCGCGGACCACGAGGCCCTGCTGCAGCGCCCTCCAGGCGAGGTCGACCTGGAAGCAGTAGCCCTCGGACGCCACGCCGTCGAGCCCGAGGGCGCGCAGCGTGCCGGCGCGGAATGCGCGGTACCCGCCCGTGGCATCGCGCAGCGGGATGCCCAGGGCCATGCGGGTGTAGAGGTTGCCGCCGCGCGAGAGCACCTTGCGCGAGGCCGGCCAGTTGAGGACCATGCCGCCCGGCACCCACCGCGAGCCCAGCACCAGGTCGGCGCCGACCAGGGCGTCGAGCAGTCGCGGGAGCTCCTCGGGTCGGTGCGAGCCGTCGGCGTCCATCTCGACGAGGGCGTCGTAGCCGCGATCCAGGCCCCAGGCGAAGCCCGCCAGGTAGGCCGCGCCGAGGCCGGCCTTCTCCGAGCGGTGCAGCACGTGGATCCGGTCGTCGCCGGCAGCGCGCCGGTCCGCGTACTTCCCCGTGCCGTCGGGCGATCCGTCGTCGACGACGAGGACGTCGGCCTCGGGCACGCAGGCGCGAACGCGATCGAGCATGCCCGGAAGGCTGTCGATCTCGTTGTAGGTGGGAATGATGACGAGGATGCGCTCCAGGGGCAGCGGCGAGCCGGTGACGCCGTCGCGCGGGAGGACCCGGCGCGCGGGGTCTGCGTCCGGCCTGCCGCGATCGCGCTCGCTCACGCCCTCGAGCCTAAGCGGGGGCGGGCCATCACCCCGCACTCCCCCGTCGTCGGACCAGCGCGGTGGCGACCGCGGCCGCCGCGATCGCAGTCGCCAGCCACTCGGGGAACGCTCCGAGCCGGTCGGCGACCGTGAGCGAATCGCGCAGGGGAACGTCCGCCACGAGCGCCCCCGCGCCGCCCTCGGGGATCTCGGTCATGACCGATCCGTCCGGGGCGATGACCGCGCTGATGCCCGAGGTCGCGGCGACGAGCACGGCCCGCCCGTGCTCCACGGCCCGCAGCCGGGACATCGCCACCTGCTGCTCGGGCTGGCCCAGGCCCGCGAACGTCGCATTGTTCGTCTGCACCACGAGGATCCGTCCGCCTTCGACGACAGCGTCGTGGACGACGTCGTCGTACGCGATCTCGAAGCAGATGACGTTCCCAATGCGGGCCGGACCCAGCTGCAGGACCCCGGCCCGCTCCCCCGCCATCATGTCCCGGCTGAGCCGGTCCAGGCGCCCGACGAGCGGGGCGATGAGGGAGCGGAATGGGATGTACTCCCCGAACGGCACCGGATGGCGCTTCGCGTACAGGTCGCCCGGGCCCGTGTCCGGGTCCCACGCGATCCCCACGTTGGCGATCATCGAGGGATCGCCCGGGGCGTCGATGATGGCGCCGACGAGGATGGGAGCCGAGACGGCGGTGGCCGCGGAGGTGATCGCGTCGGCCACCGCATCGTCGCGGAAGGGGTCGAAGTCGACTGCGTTCTCCGGCCAGATCACGAAATCGGGGTGCGGCGAGCTGCCGTCGGCGACGGCCCGGCCGAGTGCGAGGGTCTCCGCGACGTGGCGCCGGAGCACCTCCTGGCGGTCGTCGCTGGCCGAGACGCCGAGGTTCGGGACGCTGCCCTGGATGACGGCGGCGGTGAGGCGCGCCAGCCCCCCGGCATCCTCCCCCTGCGTCGGCCGCGGGATGGCCAGGCCGGCCAGGGCCAGCAGGACCAGCCCGGCCGCGGAGGCCGCCGCCCACGCCCGCCACTGCGGCCCACGCGCCAGGAGCACGATGACGAGGAACGCCAGGATGGCCCCCGCGAGCGCGGTGGCGAAGGTGACCGCGGGCGCTCCCCCGAGCGCCGCCCACGGGGTCAGCGTGGTCGCCGTCTGGGCGAAGGCCAGCCGGCCCCAGGTGAAGCCCCCCAGGGGGATCCGGTCCCGCAGTGCCTCCTGGGCCACCCACAGGCAGGCGACCCACAGCGGCCACCAGCGCAGCCGCGTGACGAGCGCCTGTCCCCAGCCGAGGAGCGCCATCCAGCCGGCGCACAGCGCCGTGAGGAGAATCCACGCGTCGGTCCCGACGACCGACATCCAGCGCAGCAGGATCGCGAAGCAGACAGCCCCCTGCACCAGTCCCAGGAGAGCTCCCCAGCCGGAGCGCGCGCGGTACGTCGCGAGGGCGAGGAGAGCCACGGCGACAGGGGCGAGCAGGGAGGCACCCACCGGGGGGAACGCGAGCGCCAGGAGGACGCCCGAGGCCACGGTGAGCGCGGCCCGCGCCCAGGTCGGGATGTGCACGACCGGAGCGCTCCGCGTTGCCGGGGCGTCGTGACTCACGCGAGCGACCCGGCGTCGTGCAGGGTGACGCCCGCGAGGACGGTACGTGCGCACTCCGGGAGGGGACGGGCCGGGCTGAGGTCGGGCAGTCCCGGCGTGCCCGACCTGGGGTCGGTGCTCCACGCCGCGATCCGGTCGTCGGGCGCCTGGACCGTGAGTTCCTCGGCATGCCACACGGCGTACGTCGCGGGCGCGCCCGCGACCAGCACGCCGGGCTGCGACGCCTCCTCGCCCGCCGCCCGGCGACCCCCCCGCGTGTGGGCGGCGAACGCCGCCCGGACGCTCACGCGGTGGCCGGGCGTGCGGTGGAACGCCGCGGCGCGCACGGCGCCCCAGGGGTCAAGGGGGGTCACGGGCGCATCGGACCCGAGGGCGAGGCACACTCCGGCCGCGCTCAGCGCCGAGAAGGGGTTCAGGGTGCGGGCTCGCTCGCGACCCAGGCGGGCGGCGTACATGCCGTCGTCCCCGCCCCACTCGGCGTCGAAGGCCGGCTGGACGCTCGCGACCACGGCGAGGTCGGCGAGCACGGCTACATGGCGCTCGTCAAGCATCTCCGCGTGCTCGAGGCGATGCCGCGCGGCCCGGAGGGCATCGGCGCCGACGAGCTCGGCGGCCGCGAGCATGCCGTCCACGACGATGTCGGCCGCACGGTCGCCGATGACGTGGAAGCCGGCCTGAAGTCCGGCACGCGTCGACTCGGCCACGTGTCGGGCGACCTGGCCAGCGTCGAGGTAGTCGGCCCCGGCCGTGTCCGGACTGTCGGAGTACGGCGCGCGCAGGCACGCCGTCCGCGACCCGAGGGACCCGTCCACGCAGAGGTCGCCCGCTGCTCCTCTCGCGCCGAGGTCCCGCGCGCGTTCCACCGCGTCGAGCTCCCCCCAGTACCCGACGACGTCGGGCATGCCGTCCTGCGCGCCGAGAGCGAGCGCGTCGAGGAGGTCCTCCGCGCTGCTGAGGAAGGGGCCGGCCATCTCGTGGACGCACGCGATGCCGCGACGGGCCGCCAGCTCGAGGGCCGCGCGCTGGGCGGCGCGGCGCTCCGCGGGCGCCACCGCGGACAGCGCCGACTCGCGCACCGCGTGATGGGCATCGCGCCGCAGCGCCCCGGCCGCGTCGTATCCGTCCAGGCCGTCCACGCCGGGGACGCGTGCCAGGAGCGCGCTCGACACCAGCGCGGAATGCTCGTCGACCCGGGTGAGGTAGACGGGGCGACCGCCCGCGGCGGCGTCCAGAGCGGCGCGCGAAGGCAGGCGAGGATCACTCCAGCGCGTTTCGTCCCAGCCACGGCCCAGCAGCACGCCGGTCCCCCCCGCGGCTGCCTTCACGCGCGCCAGCAGGTCGTCGGCATCGCGGCACCCGCTGAGGTCGACGCTCCTCAGCGACAGGCCGAGCGCCGTGAGATGGACATGCGCGTCCACGAAGGCCGGCGCGACCAGCGCGCCACGCAGGTGGACCACCTCGTCGACGTCGTCGGCGTACGCGCGGGCCGCGTCGTCGTCGCCGATCCAGGCGATGGTGCCGCCCTGCGTGAGCAGTGCTGTCGCGAACGGGTCACGTGGCGCGTAGACCTGCCCCCCGACGAGCAGGACGCGACGAGGGCTCATGGCCGGGGCGCGGTCAGGTCCCGGGCGATGACCATCCGCTGAACCTGGTTGGTCCCCTCGACGATCTGGAGCACCTTCGCCTCGCGGAAGTAGCGCTCGACGGGGAAGTCGCGCGTGTACCCGTAGCCGCCGAGCACCTGGATGGCGTCGGTGGTGACCTTCATCGCCGCATCGGTGGCGAAGAGCTTCGCCATGGCCGCCTGTCGGCTGAATGCCTCCCCCGCGTCACGTCGCCGTACCGCCTCGCGATAGAGCGCCCGGGCGGCCTCCACCTGGGTGGCCATGTCGGCGAGCATGAACTGCAGGCCCTGGAAATCGGCGATGGGCCGGCCGAACTGCCGGCGCTCCTGGGCGTACGCCGCCGCGGAATCGAGGGGCGCCTGCGCGAGCCCCACGGCGCAGGCCGCGATGCCCAGGCGTCCGGCGTCGAGGGCCGCCATGGCGAGGGGGAATCCCGCGCCCTCGTCGCCGATGCGATGGGAGGCGGGCACCCGTACCCCGTCGAGGATGACACCCGCCGTGCGGGACGCGGTGGCGCCCATCTTGCGCTCAGGTGCGGCGAACGACAGTCCGGCCGCGTCGGAGGGGACGAGGATGCACGTGATCCCCCGGTGACCGTCGTCGGACGTCCGCGTCATCACCGTGTAGAAGTCGGCGACACCGCCGTGCGTGATCCACGCCTTGGCCCCGGTGATGACGTAGTCGTCGCCGTCCCGCTCGGCGCGGGTCCGCAGGGCCGCGGCATCCGATCCGGAGTGCGACTCCGAGAGGCAGTAGGCCCCGAGGGTCTCCCCCGAGAGCATCATCGGCAGCCACTCGGCCTTCTGCTCCTCGGTGCCCGCCTCCAGGAGCGGGAAGACCGACAGGCTGTGGACGCTCACGCTGATGCCGACGGTGAGCCACGCCCGAGAGAGTTCCTCGAGCACGCGGAGGTATGGCTCGTGGGGCAGGCCAGAGCCGCCGTACTCCTCCGGCTGGGTCAGCGACATCAGGCCGGCGCGACCCAGGGTGCGCAGCGCGTCCCGCGGGAACTCCGCGGCCTCCTCGGCGCCAGCGGCAGCGGGCGCGAGCTCCCCCTGCGCGATCTGGTGCGCGAGGGAGAGCAGGTCGCGCGTGTCCGGCGCGTCAGATGCGCTCAGCCCGGTCGTGTCCACGGCCATGCCCGACGCCCCCTCAGGAGTCCACGACGCACAGGTCGCGCGGCCGGTTGTTGAGCACGAGCGGTCCGTCCGCGCCGCAGGCGACGATGTCCTCGATGCGGGCCCCGAAGCGTCCCTCGACATAGAAGCCGGGCTCGACGCTGAAAACCATCCCCGGGTCCAGGGGCAGTCCGTTGCCCGACACGATGTAGGGCTCCTCGTGGGTCTCGAGGCCTATCCCGTGGCCGGTCCGATGGATGAAGTAGTCCCCCAGGCCGCGCGCGGAGAGCAGGTCCCGCGCCACCGCGTCGACGTCCTCGCAGGCGATCCCCGGACGCACGCACGCCACCGCCGCCCACTGGGCCTGCTGGAGCGCCGCGTAGTGCTCCGCGAACTCCGGATCCGGGTCCCCGAGGACGTACGTGCGCGTGGAGTCACTGCAGTATCCGTCGGGCATGGAGCCGCCGATGTCCACGACCACGGGATCGCCGGCCTCCATCACCCGGTCGGACACCTCGTGGTGCGGGCTCGCGCTGTTGGGGCCGGATGCCACGATGACGAAGTCGACCGTCGCGTGGCCCTCGTCGAGGATCGCCTCCGCGATGTCACGCCCCACCTCGGCCTCGGTCCGTCCGGGCCGCAGCAGCGCGGGCACTCGCGCGTGGACCCTGTCGATGGCCTCTCCTGCCGCGCGCAGCGCCGCCACCTCGTCGGGGGACTTGCGCATGCGCAGCCCGTTCAGCGCGGTGCCGGCGAGCACCTGCTCGACGCCGGGCATCGCCGCGCGCAGGGCCAGCACCTTCGCGGCCCACATTCGGTCGTCGAGGCCCACGGAGCGGGCGTCGCCCACCAGGGCTGCCACGAGGGCGTACGGATCCTGCGTCTCCTGCCAGGTGCGCACCTCGATGCCCAGGGCCGGGACCGGGCTGGCCTCCGCCGCGGGGCGCTCGAGGGCGGGCGCGACGAGCACGGGCGCCTGGCCGGCACCGCGCACCACGAGGCAGGTCAGGCGCTCGAGGGGGACGGCGTCGTACCCGGTGAGATAGCGCAGGTCCGGGCCCGGTGTCACGAGCAGCGCACCGAGTCCGAGTTCGTCGGCTCGGCGGGCGGCATGGTCCAGGCGAGCGGACAGGTCAGCGAGAGCGGGCGAGAGGCTCATTCCCTCACGCTACCCCCCGACCCCCGGTCCCTCGCGCTACGGCACCATGGCGTGCGTGGGCGCCCTGCTCCTCGACTCCGCGTCGCTGTACTACCGCTCCTACTTCGCCCTGCCCGAGTCCATCACCGGCCCGGGCGGGCAGCCCGTCAACGCCGTGCGCGGATTTCTCGACACGCTGGCGACGCTGGCCCGGGAGCGGGCTCCGGCGACGGTCGTGGCGTGCTGGGACGACGACTGGCGCCCCCAGTGGCGTGTCGACCTCGTGCCCGGCTACAAGACCCATCGGCTCGCAGGCGAGGGCGACACGGCGGAGGAGACACCCGACACGCTGGCACCGCAGGTGGGCATCATCGCGCAACTCCTCGACGTCGCCGGCATCCCGCGCATCGGTGCCGTCGACTGCGAGGCCGACGACGTCATCGCCACGCTGGCGCTGCGGTCCCGCACGCCGGTCGACATCGCCTCCGGCGACCGGGATCTCATGCAGCTCGTGAGCGAGCGGGTCACCTTGCTGTACACCGGCGGGTCGTCCGCTTCACGAGGCGGCCGTCCGTACGCCGCAATGGACCCGACAATCGTGCGCGAGCGGTACGGCGTGGATCCCCGCCTCTACGCAGACCTGTCGATCCTGCGCGGGGATCCCTCCGACGGACTGCCCGGCGTGCGCGGCATCGGAGAGAAGACGGCCGCCGCGCTCGTCACGGCCTTCGGCGGCATCGACGGCATCCTCGACGCGGCGCGCGATCCGTCGAGCCCGAAGCCCATGACCGCCGCGCTGCGGGAGCGGCTGCTCGCCTCCGAGGGCGTGCTGCACGACCTCGATCGCGTCGTACGCCTCGCCCCGCGCCCGGGTGTTCCCGCCCTGCCACGCATGACGTTGGATCCCGGAGCCGGCCTTGCCGCCGCCCGCGAGCACGGCGTCGAGGCGGCGATGCAGCGGCTCATGGAGGCCCTGAACTGACCTGAACTGAGTTGAACTGGGCTGAACCGGGGCGGCCCCAGCGGTTCACAGCGCCGAGGCGTAGGCGATCACGCCGCGATCCACCAGCGCCATGGCGGCCCTGGCCCTCGCGGCCATCGGGTCGTCCGCCGGCAGCGCGTCGGCGAGCTGGTCGAGCAGGTCCAGGACCTGGCGCATCCAGCGCACGAAGTCTCCTGCGGACAGTTCCGACTCCTCGAGCACCTTCGCGAGGCGGGCGCCGCGCGCCCAGCGATGGGCCGGCCAGACGAACCCGAGGTGGACGTCGCGCTGGAAGCGCACGCGATGACGCTCCTCGGTCTCGCGGAGGTCCTCCCAGGCCCGCACCGTGGCGTCGATCGCGATCCGGGCCTCCCCTCCGGGAAGGCGGGCCGCCTCCTCCTGCTGCCGCTCCTCGTACACGAGGGCCGCGACCACGCAGACCAGGCCCTCGGGGTCCAGCCCCGCCCACAGGCCCTCGCGCAGGCACTGGGCGACGAGCAGGTCGCGATCGGTGTAGAGCCCGCCGAGAAGCCGACCCGGATCCGTGACGGCGAGGGCATCGCCCTCCCCCTCGAGGTATCCCAACTCCACGAGCACGTCGCACACCCGGTCGAACTGCCGGGCGATCGAGTGGGACCGCGCATCGACACGTTGCTGCAGCGAGGCGGTCTCCGCGAGCAGCCGGTCGTAGCGCTCCGCCCAGCGAGCATGGGCCTCGCGGTCGGCGCATCCATGGCAGGGGTGCTGGCGCATCCGGGCGCGCAGGTCGGCGATGCGCGACTGCATCCGGTCGTCGCCCTCCCCCGAGCGTCCGGCCCCGCGCCGGCGGCGCCCGCCGCCCGCCCCCGCGGGGACCTCGTCGGTGAACTCCCGCAGCTGGGCGGCGAGGGCACGTCGATCCCCGGCCGAGCGCGCGGAGAAGTCCCGGGGGACGCGCAGCCGCCCGACCGGGGCGAGCACATCGGCAACGTCGGCCGACGAGACTCGCCGGACCTGGCGGTCCATGCCGAGCAGCGCCGGGCGCGGTGGGGATCCGAGGGACCCCTCGTCCGCCTGGAACACCACCGCGGGACCGGACCGACGTCCGGTCGGCAGGACCACCACGTCCCCCACCCGCAGGGCGCCCAGGGCCCTCTCGGAGTCCTCGCGCTGGCGGCGGGAGCGGTCGCGCCGCATCTCCTTCTCGGTGTCGGAGAGCGCCCGCCTCAGCGCCGCGTACTCGGCGAAGTCGCCGAGATGGCAGGTCATGGACGAGAGGTAGCCCGCGAGGGCCTCCTCGTTGCGTCGGATCTGCGCCGCGAGGCCCACCACGGCGCGGTCGGCCTGGAACTGCGCGAAGGACGTCTCTAGGACATCGCGGGCGAGGACGCGTCCCATCTGCTCGACGAGGTTGACGGCCATCGTGTACGACGGGCGGAAGCTCGAGCGGAGGGGGTACGTGCGCGTGGACGCGAGTCCGGCAAGCATCTTCGGATCGAGGCCGGGATGCCACACCGTGATCGCGGTGCCCTCGACGTCGATGCCACGGCGACCGGCGCGGCCGGTGAGTTGGGTGTACTCCCCCGGCGTGATGTCGACGTGCGCCTCGCCGTTCCACTTGACCAGCCGTTCCAGGACGACGCTGCGGGCCGGCATGTTGATGCCGAGGGCCAGCGTCTCCGTGGCGAAGACGACCTTCACCAGCCCCTGCTGGAACAGTTCCTCGACGATCTCCTTGAACAGCGGCAGCAGCCCGGCGTGATGGGCCGCCACGCCTCGCCTGAGGCCCTCGACCCAGCTGTCGAAGCCGAGCACTCCGAGGTCGTCGTGCGGAAGGTCCGCGGTGCGGGCCTCGACGATCCCCTCGATGCGGGCGCGCTCCTCCGGGGTGGTGAGCCGGATCCCGCGCGCCAGGCACTGCTGCACCGCCGCGTCGCACCCGGCCCGGCTGAAGATGAAGGTGATGCCGGGGAGCAGGTGCTCGTGATGGAGCTTGTCGACCACGTCGGTGCGCCACGGGGTGAACCGGTCTCTCCCGCGCCGGCCCCGGCGACCGCGTCCGTCGTGGTCGCTGCGGCTGGCGTCCCGGGCGAGGCGCACGAGCTCGGGGTTGACGGTGCTGTGCTCGTCGTCCACGAAGAGGTCGAGCAGTCGATCGCCCATCATCACCTGCTGCCACAGGGGAACCGGCCGATGCTCGTCGACGACGATCTCCGTGGTGCCGCGCACCTCTCCGAGCCAGTCGCCGAACTCCTCGGCGTTGCTCACCGTCGCCGACAGCGCGACCAGCAGCACGTCCTCGGGAAGGTGGATGATCACCTCCTCCCACACCCCTCCCCGGAACCTGTCGGCCAGGTAGTGGACCTCGTCCATCACGACGTAGCCGAGCCCTGCCAGGGTCGGCGACGAGGAGTAGAGCATGTTGCGCAGGACCTCGGTCGTCATGACAACGACGGGTGCCTCCCCGTTGACCGAGTTGTCCCCGGTGAGGAGCCCGATCCGATCGACACCGTAACGGCGCACCAGATCGTGGTACTTCTGGTTGGACAGCGCCTTGATGGGAGTCGTGTAGAAGCACTTGCGCCCGGACTCCAGGGCCAGGTGCACCGCGAACTCCCCGACCACTGTCTTGCCTGCTCCCGTGGGCGCCGCCACGAGGACGCCCTTGCCCTCCTGGAGGGCCCGGCAGGCGCGCACCTGGAAGTCGTCGAGCGGGAAGTCGTAGCCGCCCTGGAACGCCGCCCAGGCCGCGGGCCGCGCGGCCCGCTCCCTCGCCGCCGCGTACCGCTCGGCGGGGGTGGTCATCAGCCCAGCGTACGCGCGGGTGCGGGCACCCTCACCCGGAGCGCCGCCGGCACGACGCGGATGTCGACGGGCAGCGGGCCCACGCGCTCGCCGTCGGCGTAGGCGAGCTGGCCTTCCGCAGCCAGGCGGATGACCCTGCCACGGTACGTCGCGACGTCCGATCGCCGCACATGCGTCCCGCGGAACACCGAGGGGAAGGCACGCAGGAACGTCGGGATCCCCACCGCCTCGAGCCAGGTGACATCGAGGACGGCGTCATCCACCTCCGCGTCGGGGCAGATGAGCATGCCTCCGCCGTAGGAGATCCCGTTGCCGACGGCCACGAGCATGGCGCCCTCGGACACCCGACGTCCGTCGATGTCGGCGTCGTACCGGACCGGCGCGAAGACGCGCAACTCCCCCAAGATCGCCGCGGCGTACTTGGCCTTGCCCCTCGGCCAGCGCATCGCGTTGGCACGCTCGTTGACGAAGGAGTCGAAGCCGGCCGACAGCACGCCGAGGAAGTAGCGCTCGGTCCCGTCGCCGGCGGTCACGTGGGCCAGGTCGACGGCGCGGTCCTCCCCCAGCGCGACCGCGTCCGCGGCCGCGCGGGGATCGCCCAGGGGGATCCCGAGCGTCCGGGCGTTGTCGTCGCCGGTGCCGACGGGGAGCAGGCCGAGTGCCGTGGGGCCTTCCGCGAGCTCCTGGACCGCGAGGTGAGCGGTGCCGTCCCCTCCCGCGACGACCACGAGCGCGGCGCCCTCATCGCGCAGGCGGCGCACCCGCGCCCGAAGGTCCTCGGCGCCCTCGCTCACCTCGATGCCCGTGCGGATCCCGTGCTCGGCCAGCCTGCCGAGGAACGCCGGCACTGCGCTGCGCGCCCGTCCGGAACCGGAGGAGGGGTTGACCACGATGGTGACACGGTCGGGGGGCGAGGTGCCGTGCCCGTCGGGGACCGTCACGCCTGCTCGTCCTCGGGGAGGGGCGAGACCTCGTCGTCGGACCAGGAGTCGTAGTCGGGCTCGATGCCGCGCCGCCGTGCGCGACGCCGGTCGTTGAGCATGCAGATCCCGACGGCCAGGCACATGAGGAAGAGGATCGGTCCGGCGAGGAGGAGCAGGTTGATCGGGTCGCCCGTTGGCGTGGCGATCGCCGCGAAGATGAAGACCCCGAAGATGATCCAGCGCCACCAGGACAGCAGCCTCTTGCCGGTGAGTACGCCGGCGAAGTTCAGCAGGACCAGCATGAGCGGGAGGAGGAACCCGACCCCGAAGACGATCACGGTGCGGATGAAGAACGAGAGGTAGCGGTCGACCGACACGATGTTCTCGACATTGTCGGGGGTGAAGCCGAAGAGGATCTCCAAGCCGAATGGCAGGACGGCGTAGGCGAGGTAGACACCGGCGAGGAAGAGCGGGAAGGCGACGGCGACGAAGCCCAGCGCCCAGCGCCGCTCGTTCTTGTGGAGGCCCGGGGTGACGAACCGCCAGAGCTGGTAGAGCCAGACCGGAGCCGAGATGAGGAGCCCCGTGACCGCGGACACCTGCATCTGCAGGACGAACGGATCGGCGACGCCGGTGAGGGCAAGGGTGACGGTGCGCCCCTCCTCCTCGGCCTGCGCCACGACGGCCTGGAACGGCTCGGCCAGCCAGGCGAAGATGCGGTCGTAGTAGATCCAGCCGACCACCATGCCGGCGGCGATGGCGATGCCCGACTTGACCAGCCGCGACCGGAGTTCGCGCAGGTGCTCGACGAGCGGCATCGCGCCGTCGGAGGAGGAGTCCCTCTGTCGCGACGGTCCCGCGTCCGGTGGAGCGGCCACCGATCAGGTCTCGGTGCGCTCCGCCTGAGGCTGGGGCGCGGTCGTCGTGGCCTCGGCGGCCGGCAGGGCGGCGGGGGGAGCGTCCGTGGCGGCGGTGGCCGCGGTGGCGGCGCCACCCTCGGCGGAGGCGTCGTTGACCAGGCCCTTCGTCTCCGACTTGAAGATGCGCAGGGAACGGCCCAGCCCGCGAGCGGCATCGGGCAGCCTCTTCGCACCGAAGAGGAGGACGATCAGGCCGACGATGATCAGGATCTCCCAGCCCTTGAAGGTGTAGGGCATCTCGACCTGCCTTTCCGAGCTCGGGGCGGACGGGGCAGCCGTCCGACGACGTCATGCTACCCCGGGGGCGCGGGCGACCGCGGCTCAACGGCCCCCGGGGGCGTACCGGGCCAGCGCGGCCTCGGCAGCCTCGCGGACGGAGGCCCGCAGGTCCGCGGGCGCCCGGACCACGAGGTCCCCTCCCTGCGCGAGGACCAGCCGCACCAGCCAGGCCGGGTCCGCCACGTCCGCCCGCAGGGTCCCTCCGCCGTCCTCACGGTCCTCGAGGAGGTCGCCGCGCAGGACGTCGAGGAGCCAGCGGCCCGCGGGAGTGAACTCCACGAGCACGCTGGTCGCGGACCCCGGGGCGAGGATCTCCTCGCGGCTGATCGGCCCCCGCGCCTCCTGAGGCAGCGCCCGCGGCTCGGGCACCACCGTGGCGGAGATGATGCGATCCATCCTGAACGTGCGCTCCGCGCCGGCTCTTCGGCACCAGGCATCGAGGTAGGCGTGGCCGTCCTGCGTGAGCACGCGGCGCACGTCGATGGTCCGCTCGGTGAGCTCGTCGCGGGTGGACCCCAGGTATTCGATGCGCAGGGCACGGTCGTCGCGAAGGGCCGCGTCGACGGCGGCCCGCACCGCATGCG
This sequence comes from bacterium, assembly GCA_046096085.1. GTDB lineage: Bacteria > Actinomycetota > Actinomycetes > S36-B12 > S36-B12 > Mxb001. The sequence goes on along the minus strand of JBJTJS010000131.1, from coordinate 1,777 downwards.
CCGTCGCGTCCACCACCATCGCCTGCTCGGAGGGCACGGCGTAGCCGGCCTGCTCCAGTTTCGCGGTGGCGCTCGCCAGCGCTCCCCGGTCGTGATCGCCGGGCACCTGGGCCAGCAGGCGCAGGCCGATGAGGAGTGCGGCCACCTCGTCCCCGGTGAGCGTGAGCGGCCGTGCGAGCGTCTGCGGATCGATGACGTGGATCTCGCCGTCGTCCCAGAACTGGATGTCGATGAGCTGGTCCGGCCCGTGCCCGGGCAGCCCGCAGCAGACGACGAGCCACAGGTCCCGCTCGAGTTCGGTCTGCGTCACTCCGAAGTGCTCGGCGGCCTCATCGAGGGACACCCCGCTGTGCTGCTGGAGCCAGGGGACGAGCGCGAGCAGGCGGGAAAGTCGTGCCGGAGCCGCCGCCGTCACGGGTGCTCCGCGTGGGCGTCCCGGGCCGCGACGAGGCGCGCGACGACCGCCGCCGCGAGCTCCGGCGGCTCGAGGACCCGTGCATGACGTCCCAGGGCCGCGACATCGCTGGCCAGGAGCCGCTCGTCGACGACGTCGATCACCACGACCTCCGCATCGTCCCTCGGGCCCGTGCCGTCGTCCGATTCCCCAACCCGGGCCCCGTCCTCATGCGCGGCCCGGCTTCGCCGGGCCCCGTGCCCCCGCGCGATCTCCACGCGAGCGCGCCCGGCGGCCTCCGCCTCGGCGGGCCGGGTCGCGGGCGCGGGCAGGTCGCGGCGGGCGGGCACGGTGTGGCCGGGGCCGGGGAGGACGGTGACACGTCCCTCGATCCGGGAGAGCCGGAACGCCCGCTCCGCCTCGCGCGCGCGGTCCCACCCGATGAGGTACCACGCACCCGCGTCGTGAACGGTCCCCCAAGGCTCGACGTCGCGCTGCTCGGCAGCCGCGCGCCCGCGCGCCCGGTAGGTGAAGCGCACGGCCCTCTGCTCGCGCACCGCGCGCCACAGCACCAGCAGCTCCCCGTCCCCCGGTCGTGGCGACCCCAGCAAGTCCGGGCCGGCGAGGACCGACGCGGTCGGCGGGCCCGCGTCGGCGGGGCCGAGGGCCTCGATCTTGCGCACGGCCGTCTGCGCCGCCGCCCCGAGGGCGCCCTCGGTCCACGCACGCGCCGCGAGCCCGAGCACGGCGACCTCCTCGGCCGTCACGGGAATCTCGGGAAGGGCGTAGGCCTCGCTGTCGATGCGGTAGCCGAGCACCTCCCCCTGGGCGTTCTCCACCGTCTCCAGGGGGATGCCCATCCCGCGCAGCTCCTCCTTGTCGCGCTCGAACATCCGCTCGAATGAGTCGTCGGAGGCGGACTCCGCGTATCCGGGCACGGCCGACCGGATCCGCGCCCGGTCCACGGGCTGGCGCGCTCCGAGCAGGCACAGCACGAGGTTGAGCAGTCGCTCCGTGCGATCCGCGGCCATGGGCGTGGGGCTAGCCGACCTCGAGGAGGTCGATGACGAAGATCAGCGTGCGCCCGGCCAGCCGATGCGCACCGGTCTCCCCGTAGGCCAGCGCGGGCGGGATGACCAACTGGCGACGGCCGCCGACGCGCATCCCCGGGATGCCCTCCTGCCACCCGGCGATGAGCCCTGACAGGGGGAATCGGATGGCCTCGCCACGGTCCCAGGAAGCGTCGAACTGCTCCCCGGTCTCGAAGTCCACCCCCACGTAGTGGACGAGCACCTGGTCCCCGGGCCTGGCCTCGGGACCGTCGCCGACGACGATGTCGGTGATGACGAGCTCCGCGGGGGCGGGCCCGGGGACCAGGTGCTC
>JBJTJS010000130.1:0-3172 GCA_046096085.1 bacterium | reverse complement strand
ACCGTGGAACAGGTCGCGAGCTTCGCCGAGGCCGGCTACGCGAATAGGTCCGTGGCCGCCGGATTCGTCGCTGCGGTCAAGGGGACCCTGTGCGCGGGACTCCCCGACCCGATCGGCATCCCCTACCCCGCGCCGGAGAAGTCGCTGGAGTTGCGCACCCCGCCGGTCGTCATCAACGCCCTCGGCGACACGCGCACCCCGTGGGCCGGAGCCCGCAACCTCGCCAGTTCCATCGCCGGATCGTGGTTCATCACCTACCTCGGCACCCAGCACGTGACCTACCTGCGGACCACCTCGGCGTGCATCAACAAGCGGGTCACGGACTACCTCATGACCCTCAAGCGCCCTGGATCCCACACCTGCGACTACGCGCCGTTGAAGGAGGCCCCCGATGCCCGGTAGGCCCGCCATGCGCCGGGCGCTCGCGGGGATCGTGTCGGCCCTCGCCGTTGCCGCCGTGCTTGTCGCCCCGGCGTACGCACCGCAGGCCGCGGAGGAGCAGGGAGCTCGGGCCGTCGCCCAGGAGGGGGAGCGCGGCACGATCACGTGGTACCCCTGCCAGGACGACTCCTGGGCCGGCTGGGAGTGCGGCTCCCTCACGGTGCCTCTCGACTGGTTCGACAAGGCCAATCCCGCGAACGCCGAGATCGCGATGGCGATCAAGCGCTCCACCGCGCCGGATCGCATCGGGGCCTTCACGTTCAATCCCGGCGGTCCCGGCGGCTCCGGGCTCGACTCCGCGCTGCGGATCCGCGACCTGCTGCCCGAGGAGATCCAGGACCGCTTCGACTTCGTGGCCTGGGATTCGCGCGGAGTCGGCGAGTCCTCGCCCAAGCTGTCCGGCTGCCCGCCCGAGCCGCTGGCCCCGGGACTGCCCTCGACCGGGGCCGTCGACTGGGCGACGCTGCTCCCCCCGTACATCGCCGAGCTCACCGAGGCGCGCGCCGCCTGCTACGCCGCCAACGAGGGCCTCGCGCCCTACCTCGGCACCGACTACGTCATCCGCGACCTCGACGCGCTGCGGATCGCGCTGGGCGAGGAGCAGTGGACCTACTGGGGGATGAGCTACGGCACGCGCATCGGCCTGCGCTACTCGCGTGCCTTCCCGACCCGCTTCCGGGCGTTCCTGCTCGACGGGTCGGTGGCCCCCAACGAGACCATGATCACCCGCTCCGGCCAGACGGCGTACAAGTACGCGCATGTCAACGCTGCCTTCGCCGGAGCCGTCGGGGGCAGCATGGGCGTCAAGCTCGCCCGGGTGATCTCGGGGATGAACGACGACACCGTGCTCATCAACGGCAGGTCGGTGGACCGCTGGCGGGTCTTCGGGAACATCTACGCCGGCATGGGCCGGCAGCAGAACTACCCGTCGATCCGGAAGGTGATCGACGAGGTCTACGACGCGCTCTACGGCGGTCCGGTCGATGCGACGGGGTTCCGCCGGGCCATGAAGCGGCTCTCGGAGAGCGAGGACCGCAGCCAGACGTACTTCATCGACATGGTCAACTGCGCCGACGCGCAGCCGTGGCCGACGGTCGACCAGGTGATCCGCATGGTGGCGACGGCGTCGGTCACCAGCTCCTACACCGGCTCGCGCGACTCCCTCGGCCGCAGCACGCACTGCTTCGGCCTTCCGACCGACATCGCGCCGCCCTGGAAGCCGATCGTGGACCCGCTGGTGCGCAAGGCGCCGCCCATCGTGATCCAGGCGTACGGCGATCCCGCGACCGCCTGGCTCGGCGGCCGGATGATGTCGGAGTTCTTCGCGGGCGCAGCGTTCCTCTCCTACACCGGGACCCAGCACGTGTCGTACCTGCGCACGCCGTCGGCGTGCATCAACGACCCGGTGACGACGTACCTGCTCACCCTCGAGGTGCCGAAGTCGGCCACCTGCCCCTACGTGGCGTCCCCGCCGCCGCAGTAGCGCCTAGGCCCGCCAGGTGGCGGAGACCTCGGGCAGCCAATTGCCGCGCGAATCCTTGGAGCGAGTGGTGATGTCGGCCCGGGAGTAGCCGCCGAAGGACCACTGCGAGATCAGTTCTTCCGCACCGGTGACCGACACCGTGCTCGCGGTGATGACGGGATCGGTGAGCAGCAGTTTCAGGTACCAGTCGCTGGACCTGCCCTGGCTCGCGAGAGCGACCAGTTCGACGGCGGCGATGCGGGCGCCCTCCGCGGCCTTGCGCTCCACGGCGACCAGGCCGGCGAGGGAAAGCGTCCTCACGACGAGGGGGAGCCCGGCGGGGCGCCCTCCCTGGGAGCCGTCGATCTCCCAGTCGTAGGACGTCAGGGTGAACCAGCGCTCGAATCCCCGCTGGGTGGAATCCCCGGAGATGCCGTCGATCCGCAGTAGGTGGTCGGCCATGTCTGTTCTCCCTCGTCTGGGGTCTGGGTCGTCAGTCGTCGACGGAGTCGGGTGTCAGGAGACGGTCCCGTTGGCGATCGACCACGTCATGGATGTCCACGGGCCCAGCTCTCCGCGCCGGGTGTCGACGGTCCTCGCCTCGAATACGGCCTTGGAGTAGGACGTGATGCTCCAGACATCGGTGTCCGGCACGGTGGAGTGGGCTGAGCCCTGGGCGACGAACGCGTTCTGGAGGGTCAACCTCAGGATCTCTCCGAGGCTGATCGCGCTTCGGAGCTCGACCTCCGCGATGGGGTCCGCGGCGAAGGCCTTGCCGAAGAGGCCGGCCGTGTAGCGGCCGACACGGGTGGTGAAGGCGAGGGGCTCAGCGGCCGTGCCCAGCGAGCCCCATGACCAGCTCACGACATCGATCCAGTCACGATAGTTGCGGGCAACGGACTCGCCGCTGATCCCCTTCGCGCGCAGGTAGGAGTCGACGCGGCTGACCCGGGGAGTCGCGTCCACGACTCGCGTCGACGTCGACTCGGCTGCGACGGCCGTGCCGGGCAGCGCTGCCGCGACCCCGGCCGCGCCGAGGGCGCCGACGAACGTGGTGACGAAGGCGCGTCGTGAGAAGTCGCTGTCCTGGGGTGCGGGGCTGTCGGGTTCCACGGGATCTCCTGGTGCTCGGCGTCGGGTCATCGGGTGTCGGTCATGGCGTGTAGGTGAAGGCGCGTCGCAGGGTGGATGTGCCTCCGGCGGTGACGATCGTGATGTCGACGGTGCCGATCCGCGGGGTGGAGGGTGCCACGACGGCAAGGCTTCCGT
>JBJTJS010000129.1:0-5592 GCA_046096085.1 bacterium | reverse complement strand
GTCGCATCCTTCACCGTCGCGGCAAGCTCGCGCTACCTCGACAAGGCCACGAACGAGTGGAAGGACTCCGACCCGGTCTTCATGCGCTGCAGCGTGTGGCGCCAGTACGCCGAGAACGTCGCGGAGTCGCTGCAGAAGGGCATGCGCGTCATCGTGTCGGGCCGCCTCAAGCAGCGCTCGTACGAGACTCGCGAGGGCGAGAAGCGCACCGTGGTGGAGATGGAGGTCGACGACGTCGGCCCTGCCCTGCGCTACGCCACCGCCAAGGTCACGCGGACACAGCGCGGCGAGGGCGGCGGGGGAGGCTTCGGCGCTCCCGGCGGCGGGGGACCCTCCGAGGACCCCTGGGCGTCGGGTGCCGTATCCGACGAGCCCCCCTTCTAGACCTTCCGACCACGGCGGAGCGATCCGCCCCCTTCGACTTCAGGAGTTTTCGCATGGCACGTGACAGGGACAGGGACCGCGACAGCAAGTTGCAGCCGACGTCGCGCAAGATGCGCAAGAAGCAGTGCGTCTTCTGCGCCGACGACGCGGCTCCCCTCGACTACAAGGACACGGGGATGCTGCGCAAGTACCTCTCCGACCGCGGCAAGATCCGCGCCCGCAGGGTGACCGGATGCTGCACCCAGCACCAGCGCGAGATCGCCGTCGCGGTCAAGAACGCCCGCGAGATGGCCCTCCTCCCGTACACCACGGTCGGACGCTAGGAGACGAGATGAAGCTCATCCTCACCCAGGAGGTCGTGGGCCTCGGCGCCCCCGGCGACGTCGTGGAGGTCAAGGACGGCTACGGCCGCAACTTCCTTGTGCCGCAGGGCAAGGCGATGCTGTGGACCAAGGGCGGCGAGAAGCAGGTCGTGCAGATCAAGCGCGCCCGCGACTCCCGCGAGATCCGCGACCTCGACCATGCCAAGGAGGTCAAGGAGCAGCTGGAGGCTCTCGTTGTCGTGATCCCGGCGCGGGCCGGCGACAGCGGCCGCCTCTTCGGCTCCATCACCAACGCCGACGTCGTCGCGGCAGTGCGCAAGGCGGGCGGACCACTGCTCGACAAGCGCGCGGTCGAGGTCGGGTCGGTCAAGGCCGTCGGCACCCACAAGGCCAAGGTGCGCGTCCACCACGACGTGACGGCTTCGGTCGCCTTCGAGGTCGTCGCGGACTAGCCCGCTAGTCGGTCGGTACGCCGCTCCGGCGGAGTTCATCGACAAGACCGCGTGACGCGGCCTCGAGCATGTCGAGGACGTCGTCGAATCCTCGGGCGGCGCCGTAGTACGGGTCGGGCACCTCGAGGGCGCCGTGACCGTGCGGCAGGTGCGCGAGCGAGGGATCGAACGACCGCAACATGCGCAGGCGGGAATCCTCGACGCCCATCCGACGCAGGTCCTCGTGGTTCGACCAGTCCATGGCGACCACGAGGTCGGGCGCCGCGGGGCCGGCGAAGCCGCCTGGCTGGGCGCCCTCGGGCGCGCCCCTGGGCTCCAGCCACGAGGCGTCGATCTGCCGCGCGGTGTGGTCGAGGGCGTACCCGCGCGCCTGAAGGGCCTGCAGCGCGCGAGGGTCCGCGCCATTGCCCACGTGCCACGCCCCGGTCCCGGCGGAGTCCACGCTCACATCGTCAAGACCGGCATCGCGCAACTGCGCGCGGATCACCGCCTCCGCCATGGGCGATCGGCAGATGTTGCCCAGGCACACCGCGGTGACGCGGTAGGTCACGCTCCGACCTCCGACCAGAAGCGGTCGAAGAGTGCGTGCGACTGCCGCTCCAGGTCGTCCGCGCGCAGCCGCGCCTGGTCGACGTACGGGCGTGAGCGCTCGGGGTTGTAGTCAATATCGACGAACATCCTCTCGAGGATGCCCGCGTCCACCTCGGGGTGGAATTGCACACCCCACGCGCGCCCGACGCGGTAGGCGACCGGTGCGTGGTCGGCCTCGGCGAGGAGCTCGGCTCCCGGGGGCAGGGTGAAGGCGTCCTCGTGGAGCAGCATCCACGGCTGGCGCAACTCCGCAATGCTGGAGTCCGGCACCTCCCATGCCACATGGGCCGCCGGCTGGCGCCGCACCTCGCCGCCGAGCGCGTGCGAGAGAACCTGCCCGCCGAAGCAGATGCCGAGGAGGGGGCGCTGCTGCGCCATGCGACGGCGTACGACGTCCTCCTCAGCCGCGATCGCGGCGGCTGCCTGCGGCGGATCGTCGGGGGCGTCCATCGGCCGTGTCATCGTCCATACCGAGCCGAGGATGATGAGCAGGTCGGCGTCGTCAGCGCAGTCGGCGGGAAGGACGTCGTCGCGGGTGCGGCGTTCCACGGCGAAGCCGTGCTTGTCCAGCCACGTCCCGAGGAGGCCGAGCTCGGCCCCCACGCGAGGATGGGAGATGACGACGGCGGGGGGCACGCGGTGATTGTGCCAGTGCGCGGATGCGACGGCTCCCCTACGCGGTCCCCCACTCGAATCCGGCGAGGGTCTCCTCGAATGTCGGCTGTCTCCGGACGACCCTCCAGCGATCGCCCTCGCGCGACACCACGGCCGGCAGGGGATCGGTGAAGTGCGTGCCCATGCTCGTGGAGTAGGCACCCACCGCATCGAAGACCAGGAAGTCGCCCCGATGGATGGCCGTGGTCACCGGGACGTCGACCGAGAGCCAGTCGCCGTCGACCGCTGTGCACCCACCGACGAGGCGCAGGCCCGACACCGTCCCGCGCGTCGATGGGGCCACGACGCGGACGGGGAACCGCACGCTGCGGGTGTTGGGGCTGGTGTGGAAGATGCTCCCGGCGACGTTGACGACGGTCCGACCCTCCTGCGCCTTGACGTCGACGACACGCGCGGCGAACTCGAAGGCGGGAGCCAGTGCGGAGGCCCCTGGCTCGAGCAGCACGGTGACGTGCGACCCCCAAGGCACACGTTCGAGTTCGCGCGCCATCACCCGGGCGACGTCCGCGTAGCCCGACGCGAGATCCGAGCGCGGCGGCACGAGAGCGCCGCCGAAGCCGATCACCCGCGGTCCCTGCGGGAACATCTCAGCGGAGGCGTCCACCATGTCACGCACGCGGGACTGCACGCCCTCGACAGTGGGATCCGGGGTGTGCATCGTGAGACCCAGCAGGTCGATGCGGGGATTGCCGGTCAGCGCAGCCACGGCGTCGCGCACCTGCTCCCGGGTGCGCCCCAACCGAGGCGCGGCGTAGGCGGCCGTGGGGACGTTGAGGCGGATGGCCACGCGCAGGGTCGACGGTGCGTCCTCGGCCGCGCTCAGGGTCACCTCGATGTCTCGATCGGCGTCGAGGACGACGAGGTTGCCGGTGAGGAGGGCATCGCGAAGGGATGCCGGGTCGCGCGCGATCCCGTTGTAGCTGATCAGGTCCGCCGGTACGCCGATCCGGCGGGCGAGCCAGAGCAGCATGGGCGAGTCGACCTCGGCCCCCCAGCCTCGCGATGCGATCGCACGGCAGACCTCGGGGGTGAAGTTCACCTTGTAGGGATAGCGGAATGAGGCAGAGGGGAGCGCGCTGGTGACGGCGCCGGTGACGTCACCGATATCGCGCAGCAGCGCGGACTCGTCGTACACGTAGAAGGCGTCGCCGACGTCACCCGCGATGGCATCCAGCCGTTGCCACTCGGAGAAGTCAGGCGTCACGCCGGCGAAACTATCAGCGGCCCGCGCGATGAGGTCGGCCTCGCGAGTGTCACCCGCGCCGCGAGGCCGAAGGGCACGCCCGGGAGCAGACGATCACCTCAAGGCTCCGGTGACGAGCCAGGCGGAGCCCCGGGCGCGCCAGACGAGGACGACGGCGCGGACGAGCAGGAACCATCCCATGGCCCACCACAGTCCGGTGATCCCCAGGCCGCGGTCGAGGACGAGCCACGCGGCGGGGAGGAACAGGGCCAGGACGAGGCACTGCGTCCACGCCAGCCAGCGGGTGTCTCCCGCTCCGATGAGGACCCCGTCCAGCGCGAAGACCAACCCGGCGAGGGGCTGGAGGAGGGCCAGGACGAGCAGTGCGGCACCGATCTGCGCGATGACGGCGGCGTCGTCGCTGAACCACCCCCCGAACCACGTGCGCAGGGCGAGGACCACGACGGTGAGCACGCATCCCACGGCGATCGACCACAAGACGATGAGCCGCGTCACCTCTCGTGACGCCTCGACGTCCGAGGCCCCGAGCGTCCGGCTGAGCAGCGCCTGGCCGGCGATGGCCAGCGCGTCCAAGGCGAGCGCCAGGGTGAAGAACAGCGTCACCGTCACATGCCACGCAGCCAGGGGCTCGTCGCCCATGCGGGCCGCGACCATCGCGGCGACGACGAGAGCGGCACGCAGCGCGAGCGTGCGGATGAAGAGGGGTACGCCGTCGCGCGCCGAGGCGAGGACGCCCGCGCCGGACGGACGCAGGGACACCTGTGCCGCACGTGCGCGCCGGGCGATGATGACGCCGTACAGCACGAGCCCGAGGACCTCCGCGAGTGCAGTCGCGGCCGCGCTGCCGCCGATGCCCCACCCGAGCACGAGGACGAAGATCACGCAGGCCACGAGATTCAAGGCGACCGCTGCCAGGGACACGAGGAGCGTGGCACGCGTGTCCTGGAGCCCGCGCAGGACGCCGACCGCGGCAAGCACCGCCAGGACGGCGGGGAAGGACACGGCGATCACCCTGAGGTAGGTGACGGCGTACGGCGTGACCTGGCTCGACGTGCCGATCAGTCGCACGATGGGCTCGGCTGCGACGAACACGAAGATCCCGAGGGGAATGCCGAGGCCCGCGCCGAGCGCGATGCCGTCCACGCCCTGGCGCAGGGCGCCGCCCACGTCGCCCGCGCCCAGGAGACGACCGACAGCGCCCGTGGTGGCGTAGGCGAGGAAGATGCACAGGCCGATGACCGTGGCGAACACCGTGGTCGCCGCCCCCAGCCCGGCGAGGGCGTCGGTGCCCAGGGTGCCCACGATGGCCGCGTCGATGAGGAGGAACAGGGGCTGCGCGATCAGGGCCCCGAGAGCGGGGATCGCGAGCCGCCAGATCTCGCGGTTCCTGCCGGCGGCCACCGCCCGGACGCTACCGCGGTCCCCGGATCCGTCCGCGGACGCTGCGCCCCCGTCGCCGATCGGCCCCGGGAGGTTCCTGGGATGGTGTCCCCCGGTTCGCAGACATCTGGGCTGGGGACACGCCGGTGCCGGATCGACACCGCAGCGTTACCGCGCCGTAAGCCGGCGGGGAATTTTCCTGCACAGCCCGGGGACAGCGTTATCCCACGTCAGAGGAGGGTTTCCCGAGAGAATCATCTCGTTTCCCCAGCACTGTCCCCAGGCTGTGAACGTCTCTTCCCCGGGGTGCCCCCCGGATATCCACAGGGTCATCCCCAGGGCTAGATGACAGGGTCGCGAGGGGCCCCTAGCGTCGTCCCGGTCGCTGTCAGACCGGGGTGATACCCAGGACACCTGACGGCGCCGTCCGTCGCCAGTCCGGTCGGTCGCAGCCCGGTCGTTCGTCTCGTCCCCGGGTTGCCCCCCGGAGAGCCACCGGGTCCTCCCCAGGGCTAGATGACAGGGTCGCGAGGGGCCCCTAGCGTCGTCCCGGTCGCTGTCAGACCGGGGTGATACCCAGGAC
>JBJTJS010000128.1:0-5849 GCA_046096085.1 bacterium | reverse complement strand
GGACGGCGGAGTGACGCTCGCGCGCGACGCCCTGCCAGCCAGCCGGCGTACGCCGATCCCGCCCGGTGGCGAGGTTGAGCCACGACGAGGTGCCCTTGAGCCGGTTGTCGACCGGAGGGCGGAGGTCGTTGAACTCCTCCTCCCAGTGGTGCGGGTTCAGCGGGGAGTGCGATCGCTCCTCGGCCTTGACCCAGATGCAGCGCATCTCAGGCTTGACCTCGCAGTGGCCGTCCTCCCGCACGCCCCCGCACGGCCCGTTGCGCAGCGTCTTGGGGCACGTCATCGGGCAGGTCATGCCGGTGGAGTGCAGCACGCACTGCCCGCACATGCGGCAGTCCCATACCGGCTTCTTGACGACGTCCTCGAGGAGAGGGAGGAGCGTGGGCACGGGCTAGCCCGCTCGCCGTGCCGCGACGAACTCCTTGGCCTTGCGCACGGCGGTTGCGGCATCGGCGGCGTAGCCGTCGGCGCCGCAGACGTCGGCGTACTCCTGCGTGACGGGCGCTCCGCCCACCATGACGACCACCTTGTCGCGCAGTCCGGCCTTCTCAAGAGCGTTGATGTTGGCCTTGAACATCGGCATGGTGGTGGTGAGGAACGCCGACATGCCAACGATGTCGGGCTGATGCTCCTCGATGGCGGCGATGAACTTCTCCGGGGGCACCTGGACCCCGAGGTCGATCACAGTGAAGCCCGCGCCCTCGAGCATGATGTTGACGAGGTTCTTGCCGATGTCGTGCACGTCGCCCTTGACGGTGCCCATGACGAAGGTGCCCACGCTCTCCACGCCGGTCTGCGCCAGGAGCGGCCGCAGCAGGTCGAGGGCCCCGGCCATCGCCTTGCCGGCGATGAGCATCTCGGGCACGAACCAGTCGCCACGCTCGAAGCGGGCCCCCACCTCCTCCAGGGAGGGGATGAGCGCCTCGAAGAGCATGGTCTCCGGCGGGATCCCCGCGTCGAGGCCGGCCTGCGTCAGCTCGAGCACGGCCGGCTTGTTGCCGACCATGGTCTCGTCGTACAGGCCCTTGAGGATGTCCTCGGTGGTCATGCGGCTCCCTTCCGTGATGGACGGCTGTGCCCGTTCGATCTCAGGGCGAGGGCGATGGCGTCGGCGGCCTCGATGACGCGGGCGCCGACGCCGGGGATGACCCGCGGGGTGAGGCGGACCGAAGGGCCGGAGACCGACACCGCGGCGGTCACGGCACCGTCCGCGGAGCGGACCGGTGCGGCGACCGCGACGAGCCCGGGCTCGAGCTCGGAGTCCACGACGGCGTACCCGCGATCGGCGACGCGCGCGAGCTCGCGCTGGAGCTGCGGGCGCGAGGTGACCGTGCGGTCGGTCAGCCGAGGCAGCCGGCCGGGCGGGAGCGGATGGCCGTGCGCGAGGAACACCCGCCCGAGCGCACTGCAGTGGAACGGCACGGGGCGGTCGAGCCCGTTCACGGCGCCGAGGAGGTAGGTGCTGTCGACCTGGGCGATCTGGCGGACCTCGCCGCCGATGGGCACCGCGAGGTTGACCGTCTCGCCGGTGACCTCGCCGAGCCGCTCGAGGTGGGGCTGGGCGATGCGAACCAGGGTGTCCTCGGGGCGCACCGAGAGCGCGTAGTCGGTGATGCGCGGGCCCGGGAGCACCTCGCCGTCGAGGTCGCGCTGGACGAGGCCGCTGCGCTCGAGGCTGGCGAGCAGGCGCGAGACGGTGCTCTTGGGAAGTCCGCTCGCGGTGACGAGTTCCGACGACGTCACGGGGCCGTCCGCGGCCAGGACCGCGACCAGCAGCACGGCCGCGCGATCCACGGCCTGGGTCCCCCCGGAGGCTGCCGCTGCCACGTCGTCTCCCGATCCCGAAGTAGTTCCACCATATGGAACGCTCGTTTCAAAAGGCGAGTGTAGGATCCCGTCCGGGGCCGGTCAACCCAGGGGCGGCCATCGCGGAGGAGGGCGCCATGTTCGAGAACACCATGCCGCGCTATGAGATCCTGTCCGAGGACTCCATGGCCGTGCTCGATCGCGGCTGGCGGCGCATCGTCTCCGAGCTCGGGGTGGAGTTCATGAAGCCCGAGGCGGTGGAGATCTTCAAGGCCGCCGGCATGCGCACCGACGGAGACAAGGTCTTCTTCGACCCCGACTTCGTGCTGGAGCAGGTGGCCAAGGCGCCCCGCGAGTTCGACATCCAGGCCCGCAACCCGGAGCACAGCGTCCACATCGGCGGCAACTCCATGGTGTTCTCCAGCGTCTACGGACCGCCGTTCGTGCGTCAGGGGGATGTCCGTCGCGATGCGACGATGGAGGACTACCGCAACTTCGCCAAGCTCGCCCAGTCGTTCAGCGCCATGGACAGCGTGGGCGGTGTCGTCTGCGAGCCGAGCGACGCGCCACTGGACTCGCGCCACCTGGACATGCTGTACGCCGCGATGACCCTGACGGACAAGTTCTACATGGGTAATGTCGTCAGTGGCACGCGCGCCCAGGACACGATCGCGATGAGCGAGATCCTCTTCGGGGGCCGCGAGGCGATCGAACGCACGCCCGTGTGCATCTCACTGGTGAACTGCAACTCCCCGCTGCGCTGGGACGACCGCATGCTCGAGGCCCAGTTCGAGTACGCGAAGGCGATGCAGCCCGTCGTCCTCACCCCGTTCCTCCTCATGGGCGCGATGTCGCCGGTGTCGATCCCATCGACACTGGCCCAGCAGATGGCCGAGACCCTCACCGGCATCGCGCTCACGCAGCTCATCCGCCCGGGGGCACCGGTCGTGTTCGGCTCGTTCCTCTCCAACATCGACATGCAGTCGGGATCCCCGCAGTTCGGCACCCCGGAGTCCGCGATCGGCCTGCTGTGCACGGGCCAGATCGCGCGGCACTTCGATCTCCCGTTCCGCACCGGCGGCGGGCTCAACTCCTCGCAGACCGCCGACGCGCAGGCGGCGTTCGAGTCCCTCATGACCATGCTGCCGACGTTCCTGGCCGGCACGAACTTCGTCATGCACACGGCCGGCTGGCTCGAGGGCGGCCTCGTCGCCGGCTTCGAGAAGTACGTCATCGACATGCAGATCCTCGAGTCGCTGCAGCGGGAGTTCACCCCCGTGGAGTTCACCGACGAGGAGCTGGCGTTCGGCGCCCACGAGGAGGTCGGCGCGGGGGGTCACTTCCTGGGTGCGGAGCACACCATGGAGCGGTTCCGCACCTGCTTCTACCGGCCCTTCCTGTGGAACTCCGACAACTTCGAGCGCTGGACGCGGCTCGGCGCGCGCGACACCGTCGAGCGGGCCCGGGAGATCTACGAGAAGAAGCTCGAGGAGTACGAGCAGCCCCCCCTCGACGAGGCCATCCGCGAGGAGCTCGAGGAGTACGTCGTCCGCCGACGGGCCGAACTCGGAGACTGATCCGCGACCGGTGGGGTAGCGTCCGCCTGCGAATGCTCACCCCGGGAGGTCCCATGCGTCGCGTCGCCCTCGTCGTCCTCGTCCCCGCCGTCCTCGCACTGGCCGTCGCCGCGCCGCCCGGGTGGGCGGCGCCCGCCCCGGTGATGAAGACGCTGACCTTCGACGTGGTGCTGCACCCGGTCGGCGGCGACGTCCACACCCTTCCCTGCGCCGTGACGTATGGGCAGAGCCGACTCGAGGGCACCACCGCCTGGGGGCGCCGTACGGCCCACGTGGAATGGATGTGCAGCCACGTCAGCGAGGGCGGCACCGGTCCGACGCAGGACCTGGTCACGATCACGCGGTCCGACGGCGCCGTGCTCGCCCTGGCGATCACCGGATGGGTGTCCGAGGGCACCCTCAAGGGAACCGTGGACGTCATCGGCGGCAAGGGCCGCTATCGCGGGGCGACGGGGACCGGCACCGTCACAGGGCGGACCGGCAAGGCCCACCTCGTCGTCACGGTGAGCCAGCCGCGCCCCGGTCGGGCGACTCCCCGCGGCTGGGGTGCCGTGGGCTGCTAGTCCCTGATGCGGCCCACGCCGCGCAACGGCGCGCCCTAGGGTGGGGCCATGCCGAGGGGATACGGCTACATCATCGTGGGCGGCGGCTCGGCCGGCTGCGCCCTCGCGGCCCGGCTGACCGAGGACCGCTCCACCCAGGTCCTCCTCCTCGAAGCGGGGCGGCCGGACTACGCCTTCGACGTCTACGTCCACATGCCCGCGGCTCTCACCTTCCCGATCGGCAGCCCCCTTTACGACTGGATGTACGCCTCGCAGCCCGAGCCCCACATGAACGGCCGGCGCATCAACCACGGGCGGGGCAAGATCCTGGGCGGATCGAGCTCCATCAACGGCATGATCTTCCAGCGCGGCAACCCGATGGACTACGAGCGCTGGGCCGCCGATCCGGGCATGGAGACGTGGGACTACGCCCATTGCCTGCCCTACTTCAAGAAGATGGAGGACTGCCCCGCCGGCGCGGACGAGTGGCGCGGCAAGGGCGGTCCGCTCGTCCTCGAGCGCGGCGAGGTGCACAACCCGCTCTTCTCCGCCTTCTTCGCCGCCGTGCAGGAGGCCGGTCACGAGCTCACCTCCGATGTGAACGGCTACAAGCAGGAGGGCTTCGCCGCCTTCGACCGCAACGTGCGCCACGGCCGTCGCTACTCCGCGACGAAGGCCTACCTGAGGGAGGCGCTCTCGCGCCCCAACCTCACCGTGAAGACCCGCGCGCACGTCACCCGGATCGTCTTCGACCCGTCGTCAGGCACCCCCAGGGCCACGGGGGTGGAGGTGTCGCTCGGCGGCAAGCGCCCGGTGCGCGTGCGTGGCGCCGAGGTGATCCTCTGCGGCGGCGCGTTCACTTCCCCGCAGCTCCTGCAGCTGTCGGGAGTCGGCAACGCCGACGACCTGCGCTCGGTCGGCGTCGACCCCGTACACCACCTCCCGGGCGTGGGGGAGAACCTCCAGGACCACCTCGCGGTCTACGTCCAGCACTCCTGCACGCAGCCGGTCTCCTTGAACCCGAACCTCCAGCTGTGGCGGCGCCCCTTCATCGGCGCCCAGTGGCTGTTCCTGAGGTCCGGCCCGGGAGCGTCGAACCACTTCGAGGCGGGCGGCTTCATCCGCAGCAACGACGACGTCGACTACCCGAACCTGATGTACCACTTCCTGCCCATCGCGGTGCGCTACGACGGCACTGCGCCCGCGGGCGGCCACGGCTACCAGGTCCACATCGGGCCGATGTACTCCGACGCGCGGGGGAGCGTGTGGATCACCGGCCCGGACCCCTACGCCCCGCCGGCGTTCCGGTTCAACTACCTGTCCACGGACCAGGATCGCCGGGAGTGGGTGGAGGCCATCCGCAAGACCCGGGAGATCCTCGCCCAGCCGGCGTTCGCGCCGTACAGCGGCGGGGAGATCTCGCCGGGACCCGAGGTCCAGTCCGACGAGGAGGTCCTGGACTGGGTACGCCGTGACGGGGAGACGCCGTACCACCCCTCGTGCACGGGCCGCATGGGCGTCGACGACATGTCCGTGGTCGATCCCCTGACGATGCGGGTGCACGGCACCGAGGGCCTGCGCGTCGTCGACGCGTCGGTCATGCCCTACGTCACCAACGCCAATCTCTACGCCCCCACCATGATGATCGCCGAGAAGGCCGCGGACCTCATCGCGGGCAGCACTCCGCTGCCGCCCGACCCCGCTCCCTTCTACCGGCATCGCAAGGAGGCTGCTGCTGCCCATGGCTGACCTCTACATCGACGGCTCCTGGGTTGCCTCCTCCGACGGCGGCACCCGCGAGATCCGATGCCCGGCCGACGGGGAGCTCGAAAGGCTCGTCGACGAGGCGACAGCGGCCGACACCGGGCGCGCCAACGAGGCCGCACGCGACTCCTTCAACGACGGCCGGTGGCGCAGCGTGGCC
>JBJTJS010000127.1:0-6391 GCA_046096085.1 bacterium | reverse complement strand
GACGAAGCCCCACCCGGTCGCGTCGTTGGGCACCCCGTCGACGGCGTCGGGGGCGAAGCCGCACTCAGCCTCGGGCAGCGCGGTGGATGTCTCGCGCAGGCTCCGGGTGACGTCGTCGGGCTGGCCGGTGAGTTGCGGCTGCGCCTGCAGGACGAGCGCGGCCACGCCGGCGACGAGGGGCGCGGAGAACGACGTTCCCGACACCTCCTGGTACTTCCCGTCCACGGTGGCCGTGACCACAGCCTCGCCCGGCGCGACCACGTCGGGGGCGATCCGTCCGTCGGTCGCGGGCCCGCGCGAGGAGAACGGGCTCAGGTTGAACTTCCGGTCGACTGACCCGACGCTGACGAAGGAGTTGCCCTCCCCCGCCGGGCTCGCGGTGTCGCAGCCGGGCCCGTCGTTGCCGACGGCATACACCTGGAGGATTCCGGCGGCCGCCAGTGACGTGCTCGCCCGCTTCAGCGGCTCGTCGTCCTGGGAGCGCACCCAGGAGCTGTTGATGATCTGCGGCCGCAGTTCCGGCCGCGGATCCTTGTCGTCCAGCGTCGTCGGCGCGAGCATGAACTGCATGGCGTGGACGACGCCCGACAGCGGGCATCCGCCCTCGCTGCACGCGATGCCGCCGATCCACTCCGCGCCCGTGGCCACGCCGATGACATCGCCGACGGCGAGCCCGGCGACGGCAGTGCCGTGCCCCGCGATGTCCACCGGCTTCTCGCGGTAGGTCCGCAGCGGGCTCCACCAGTTGTAGTCGTCGCCGGTCTCGCGGCCGCGGTATCCGCCGACGAGCGCCTCGTGCTCGCCGGCGACGCCGGTGTCGATGACGCCGATGGTGATGCCGCTGCCGTCGATGCCCTGGGCGTGCAGCTGCGGGACCCCCAGCGCGGCGACCTCCCAGCCGCCGTCGCCCGGCTCGGGGAAGGGCGGCGAGGTGGCGGGCGGATCGCTGAGACCCTCGGGGACGTCCTCCTGCCACACCTTCATGACCCCGGGGAGCTTCGCGAGTTCCGGGCCCAGTTCGGCGTGTCCGGCGAAGACGAGCGAGTTGGAGATCCACAGAGACACGTAGCGCGCACCCGCGGCCTCGGCGGCCTTGATCGCCTCGGCCTGCGACTCCTCCGCGACCTCCTGCAGACGTCGTACGACCTCCTGGCCGCGCTCGCCCCAGTCGTCGATCTCCTCCACGCCGGTGAGATCGGCCTTGGCCTGGAACTGCACGACGAACAGGTCGTCGCCGGGCTGGAGCGTGGCGGAGGAGTAGTCGGTGCGCACCCCCGGGCCCAGCGAGAGGGGGGCGGCGCAGGACGCGAGGACCGCGACGAGGGGTACGACGGCCCAGCCGACGATGCGCGCTGTCCTCATGGGCACCCTGCCTGTGCGTCGTGTCCCGGGCGTCGTGACCTGGGCCTCTCGCCCTATGCGTACCGCCGCTCGCTGCTCGGTGAGGGGAAGTGTGTCGCGACCGCGATGGTGGCCACGACGCGGGTTCCCGTCTCCGCATTATCGCGCTGCCACGCCAGGCACACCTCGTCCATGAGCAGCGAGCCGAGCCCGGCGCGCCCGCCGGGGGGCAGGCCCCGCCCGTTGTCGGTGACCTCGACCTCGACGGCGATGTAGGGCGCCAAGCGGGGCGGCTTGGCCGGCCCGACGGCGACCCATGTCGCGGCCGGGCGCACGACGATGTCGATCCGCGACGGACGGGCGTGGCGCATCGCATTGCCCAGGCACTCCCGGACGACCTCGATGACCGAGGCGGCCGCCGCCTGGTCGACCGCGAGGCGCTCCTCGGCCGGTGCCTCGATGGTCCATCGGATGTCCGCGAGGCCCGACCACACCCGCACGATCGCCGCCATCGCCTCCGCCGGGTCGATCGGCTGCCCGGGCAGATCGTCGGCGATGAGCCGCTGCACGCGCTCGACCGCGGCGCTCACCTGATCGAGCACGCCGGGCAGCGCTCGCGGGTCGGGGTGCTGCGCCCACATCTCCAGGCGCAGCGCGGCGGCGGTGAGGTCGCCCTGCACCCCGCCGTGGAGCTCGCGCGCAAGCAGGTGGCTCGCGGCCCAGGCCTCCTGCTGCGCGCGCCGCGTCACCCACTCCTCCTGCGCGACGGCCGCCTCGAGCTCGAGTTCGGCGATACTGCGGCGGCGGTCCTCGGCGGCCACCAGCGCTGCGCCGAATGCGGCCAGCGGCACCAGCAGGAAGAGGACCTGGCCGCCCTGGCGCCAGCCCTCGAGGAAGGTGCCGCCAGCGAGGATGAAGGCGGACACGGGCACCATCGCGCACGCCGCTCCGAGGACGGCGTACACGAGGATCGCCGGCATCCAGGCGAGGCGCCGCGAGCGATCGCGCTGCAGCGCCCGGGCGAGGTGAAGCACCGTCCAGGCGATCGCCCCGATGACGAAGGCGCCGAAGAGCCCGACGACGGGGCCGTAGCTGCGGACGGCCGCGGCGATCGACGACGGCGTGACGACGAGGGCCGTGATCACCGGATGGTAGGGATCCATGGTGAGGGCGTCGCGGACGATCGAGCTCGACCACTGCCGCACGGTGAGGCGCGCGCGCGTCTGCCGTGGCTCCGGCAGCATCGGGTCCGCGGCCACCTCGTGGCTGAGCGGGCGCACGACATCCGCGACCGTGTCGTGCATTCGCGTGGCGACACCTCGCACGAGTGCCGGGTCGTTGCCGTCGCGGATGGCGGCCGCGAGGAGGGCCGCGATCGCGGTGACCTGGGTGAAGAGGGTGTCGCGGACCTTCTCGCGCACCTGGCGGATGCGTTCCTCGGCAGCGGCGAGGAGGGCGGCGGCGGTCTGCCGGCGCTCCTGCAGGGCGTCAATCGCCTGCCGGTGCCGGGTCCAGGCGTCCACGATGATCGCGGCGAGGGAGAACCAGCACATGCCGAGGATCGCGGCGCCGACGATGCGGAACGCCCACTCCGGCCGCGCGGCCAGTCCGTACAGCACGCTCAGGCCGCCGATGGTGACTCCCCGCACCACGCCGGCGGCGGCGAATACCGCGAGCGCGACGAGCGGACGCGGGCGGCGCGGGCGACGCGGGAGGAGCAGGGCACCGAGCCCGAGGTAGACGAGGCCGCCGAGGCAGGTGCCGGCGAGGCCCACCATCGCCCACAGCGTCGGCGACCCGCCGTTGACGGCGCTGTCGTAGACGATGTTGGGCAGGATCGACGGCAGCGCGATGATGATGAGGCCGAGCGGGGTGACGGCGTACGGACCGCCGATGCGGTCGATGACATCGCGGGCGGGCAGGTCGCGGGGTCGCTCGGGGGGTGCCGCCGTCACGCTGTGCCCCGCTGCCCGTGCAGCGGGGGCGCGCCGGCGTAGTCGCCGTACATGCGCGCGGCGATGACCCGAGCATTCACCGCGCCGTCCCCCGCGAGTCCCAGCACGGCGAAGATGCGGCTCACCATCGACTCCACGGCGCGCTGCGAGCGCTCGGTCTCGCGGGCGATCCCCTCGTTGCTCAGGCCGGCGGCGACGAGCCGCAGCGTGTCGAGCTGAGCGGCGGTGAGCCGGGCGAGCGGGCCGGAGGCGTCGGGCCCGGCCATGAAGTCACTGGGGAGCTGGTCGGCCAGCACGCTCTCGAGTGCATCCACCAGGGCGCGCGGGTCGGCGAGCTCGCGCTTGACGAGGTACGCCGCGCGCGCCGGGACGGTCTCCTTGAGCCCGATCAGGTCGGGCGAGGCGACCTGGGTGAGGAACACCAGGGCCAGGTGCGGGAATTCGCGGATGAGGACCTGCGCGAGGTCCACGCCGTTCGGTCCGCTCCCGAGCTCGATGTCGAGGACGGCGGCGTCGGGGTCGACCTCGTCCAGGGCCGCGAGGGCCGCACTCGCGCTGTCCGCGGTGACGACGCGGAAGCCGGCGTCCTCGAGCAGGCTCGCCACGAGCCCCCGCACGAAGGCGTCATCCTCGACGACGAGGACCTGGCGGATCCAGTCCTCGCCGGGTGATCGCGAGTCCACGCGGCGCACGCTAGACCCGCGTCGGGCCGCGACGTCGCGGCGAGGAGAGAAAACCGAACATCCCGGCGGAGGAGCCGGGCCCGGGCGCCTACCGTGCGGTCATGCGCGCTGCCCCGTCCCGATGGGCCATCCCCCTTGCCGCGATTGCGGCCGCCCTCCTCGTCTCCGGCCTCGCGGCCTGCGGGGCCCCGGCCACGACGGCGCCCGAGCCCACGCCGGTCGACACGACGAACGAGCCGGGGGTCGTCGCCTCCGACAAGGATCCGGTGGGCTTCGTCGGCTACGACCGGGTGCGGGTGGAACAGGAGGAGGACGCCAGCGGCGACGAGGTCGTGGTCGCGGTGCTGAAGATCAAGAGCACGACGGGGGTGAAGGACAGCACGCAGTGGGCCTGGGTATCCACGGATCCTAAGGCCGCCGACAACGTCGACGAGGGCACCGAAGCCGACATCCCCGACTCGGCGGGCGACGCGTGGTTCGAGGGCAACCTCGCCGTGCAGCCCTTCAGCTGGTGGCAACTCGGCGACGACTCGAACATGCTCACCGCCGACGTCATGGTGACGATCGCGTTCCTCCTGGAAGAGGACGCCGGCGATGTCTCCGACGACGTGGCCACGATCGAGGGCCTCGTCAAGCCGATCGTGGAGAAGGTCGGCAACACGATCGAGGGCGCCCAGATCCCGGTCACGAAGGACACGTTCAAGAATCCCGCGAAGGCCAAGAAGGCCCTCGACGAACTCATGGGCACGCTCACCGACCTGAAGCCGGATGTCGGGTGGGGCACCCTCGGTGATCTCATCGGGCGCTTCTTCGTGTCCTTCGGAGACCCCAACGACATCATCGGGGTCGCGATGACGGCGTTCGTCCCCACCGAGGAGACCTTCTACAAGAGCCTCGAGGAGGAGAAGGTCAAGCCCCAGGACCTCGGGCTCTTCGGGCCGGGGGAAGGCGACGGCAACCAGGCGTGGACGACCTACGAGCAGTGGGAATTCCGCTTCCCGTGGCTCGACCCCGAGACGGGCCGGCGCGACGACCTGGAACTCAAGGGGGAGGTCTGGTACGGCCTGCTGTCGGAGAACTGGGTGGACGACTGGATGAAGGTGGAGAGCAAGTTCCCGTGGCAGTCCCGGGTGGTGTGGTGGCTCAAGGCCACCGCCGCGATCCGCCCCGCGCGCTAGCTCGCCGTCACCCACCCTGGTTAGCCGCCCGTGAGCCGCGTTTTCGCCCCGGTTTTCGCGGCTGGTGGGCGGCTAACCCGGGTCTGACAGGATTCGGGCGTGGTCGACTCCCCGAAGCCCGGCGCTCCCCCCGACTACGCCCTGCCCGAGGGCTACCGCCACGTCTACTCCGGGAAGGTGCGCGACCTCTACGAGGCGCCCACCGGCCAGCTGCTCTTCGTCGCCTCCGACCGGATCTCGGCGTACGACTGGATCCTGCCCACGCCGATCCCGGACAAGGGCCGCATCCTCACCCAACTGAGCATGTGGTGGTTCGCGCT
Organism: bacterium; assembly: GCA_046096085.1. GTDB lineage: Bacteria > Actinomycetota > Actinomycetes > S36-B12 > S36-B12 > Mxb001. The sequence goes on along the minus strand of JBJTJS010000127.1, from coordinate 914 downwards.
GCTCGATGACGTCGTGGCGAACCACGTCGTGTCCACGCAGGTGCCCGCCGCGGTGCAGGGACGCGCGATGCTGTGCGAGCGGCTCGACATGATGCCGGTGGAGTGCGTGGTGCGCGGCTACCTCGCCGGGTCGGGGCTCGCGGAGTACCGCGAGACGCGCGCGATCTGCGGCAACGGCCTTCCGCCGGGGCTCGTCGACGGCTCGCGGCTGCCCAAGCCGCTGTTCACTCCGGCGACGAAGGCACCGATGGGCGAGCACGACGTCAACATCACCTACGACGAGACCATCGTTCTCGTCGGCCAGAACGAGGCGCAGGACCTCAAGAGGCTGTCGCTGGACGTCTACCGGAGGGCCGCTTCGGTGGCCGAGGAGCGCGGCCTCATCCTCGCGGACACGAAGTTCGAGTTCGGGATCGCGACGTCGGGACGCCATCGCGGGCAGATGGTCCTCGCCGACGAGGTGCTCACCCCGGATTCCTCTCGCTACTGGCCCGCCGACGAGTGGGAGCCGGGGCACCCGCAGCCATCCTTCGACAAGCAGTTCGTCCGCGACTGGCTTACTTCGCCCGAGTCGGGCTGGAGCCGGGACTCCGGCGAGCCCCCGCCCCCGCTGCCCGACGAGATCGTCGAGCGGACGAGGGCGAAGTACGTCGAGGCCTACGAGCGGCTCACCGGGGAGCGCTTCGCGTGACGCGCTGGCTGCTCACGGGGGGAGCCGGCTACATCGGCGCGCACGTCGCGCGCGCCCTGCTCGCGTCGGGGCGGGAGGTCGTCGTTCTCGACGACCTGTCCACCGGCGTGCGCTCCCGGGTGCCGGACGGCGTGGAGTTCGTCGAGGCTTCGGTGCTCGACACCGCGGCTGTGCGCACTGCGCTCGTCGATGTCACCGGAGTCATTCACCTCGCGGCGAAGAA
>JBJTJS010000126.1:0-13892 GCA_046096085.1 bacterium | reverse complement strand
GAGGGAAACCGCTCGATTCCCGGCGACGTTTGGGCACGTTTCCCTCGGCAAACGCCGGGGCCCTGCCGCAGGGGGCCGGGATCACCGCCGACCAGGTGGTGAACTCCGAGAGGAGCTCCGGGATGGGATCGACGCCGATCCCCGGACCGGTCGGCACGCGCAGCCGGCCATCGTCGAGCACGAACGGCGGGGTCACGTCCACCGAGTAGTACCGGCTCGACGCGCTGGTGTCGCCGGGCAGCGTGAAGCCGGGGAGAGCCGCCAGCGCCACGTTCGCCGCGCGCCCGATGCCGGTCTCGAGCATCCCGCCGCACCACACCGGGATCCCTCGATCGACGCAGAGGTCATGGATGGCGCGCGCCTCCAGGTATCCGCCGACGCGGCCGGGCTTGATGTTGATGACGCTCGTCGCCCCGAAGGCGATCGCCGAGTCAGCGGTGGCCACGGACACGATGGACTCGTCCAGGCACACGGGAGTCTCCAGGCGCTGCGCGAGCAGGGCGTGACCCAGCAGGTCGTCCTCCGGCAGCGGCTGCTCGACGAGCAGTAGGCCGTACGGGTCCATGGCCGCGAGCACGTCGGCGTCGTCGCGCGAGTAGGCCTGGTTGGCGTCGGTCTGCAGGGGGATGTCCGGCCAGGCCTCCCGCACCGCGCGGACGGCCCGCACGTCCCAGCCCGGCTCGATCTTGAGCTTGATCCGCCGGTAGCCGGCGTCGACGTACGACGCCACCTCCTCCAGCAGCGCGTCGATGCTGGACGGGATGCCGACAGAGACCCCGCAGTCCACCGCATGGCGCTGGGCACCCAGGTAGGCGGCGAGGGACCTCCCCTGCTCGCGCAGCCAGGCGTCGAGGATGGCCGTCTCCAGCGACGCCTTGGCCATGGGGTGACCCATGAGGCGCGCCATGCGCTCATGCGCCGCCAGCGGTTCGCACACGCGATCGGTGAGCACCGCGGGGATGAGGTGCTCGGCGAGTACGTCGACCGCTCCATCGACGTACTCGTAGGAGTAGCCGGGCCATTCCATGGCGACGCACTCTCCCCAGCCGCTGGTGCCGGCATCGGTGACCACCTCGACGAGGAGGACGTCGCGCGCCCGCTGCTCGCCGAAGGAGGTGCGGAAGGGTCGCACGAGGGGCATGTCGATGCGGTGCAGCCTCAGCAACTCGATCCGGCTCATGCGGTGCTCCCTTCCCGGGACTCGAGGACGTAGGCGCCCGCTGTCGTGACCGTGGCGACGTGCAGCCCCCGCGCGAACGCGGTCGTGAGCGCTTCGCGCACGGCCAGTCGCCAGGCCAGCCCCGCGTCCGGATCCGCACGGCGCAGCGCGACGATGTCGTCGGGCAGGCTCACCAGGACGGTCTCGCCCGGGCCGGGCGGGGCTCCCACGCTGGGGCGTCCGTCATCGGCGACGCTGATGAGGTCGCGATAGCGGCCCCGCAACTCGGCGTCGCCCGGGGCGACGACCTCACCGCGCACGGCGCGCTCCGCCTGCCGCGATCCCACCTCCCACCAGGCGACGAGCCGGTCGGTGCGATCCCCGGCGTTGATCGCATCGGGCATCTCGCCGTAGAAGTCGGGGTGGTAGTCGCGCACTTCGACGCCCAGGCGGATGACGTTGAGGTACGCATTGCGCCGTACGAGCGGATCGAAGGTCCACGACACGACCGGGATCCCCTGCGCGAGCGCCCACTCCCGCTGATGCCGCTTCAGCAGCGTTCCCACGCCGCGGTCGCGCCGGCCCTCGATCGCCGCGGCCATGTGACTGTGGAGGTATACGCCGCCGGGCAGGCCGGGGTTGCGCGCCGGGAATCCCAGCGCCGCGCCCACGACCTCGCCGGTGTCCTCGTCGATCGCGATGCTGCAGTAGCCGCCGGCGTGCAGGAGCGCTCGCATGAGGTTGGGCGTGACCTGGGATCCCTCGCCGGGCCAGACCGCGTCGAAGACCGCCCGGGCCCGGTCGGTGTCGGGCGCACCCACCGCCAGCGTGACGACGAGGCCCATGCCCGGCACGGTATCGGGCGCTGCGGCTTGGCCGGCCCGACGGCGACCCAGGACGCCAAGCGGGGCGGCTTGGCCGGCCCGACGGCGACCCAGGACGATAGGGGCGTGCCCGCCGACATCCTCTCCGCCGCGCGCGCCCTCGCCCCGCGCATGACCCAGACCCTGCGTGCCCTGGTGGAGGCCGAGTCCCCCAGCGGCGACCTCGACGCCTGCCGCGCCTGCCTCGATGTCGCCGCCGCCGAGATCACCGCCTGGCTGGGGACGCCGGCCCGAATCCTCGATCACGGCGGACGGCCCGTGCTCCGCTGGGGCCCCGACCATCCGGCCGTGCTCCTGCTCGGGCACCTCGACACCGTCTGGCCGATCGGCACCCTCGAGCGCATCCCGTGGCGGATCGACGGCGACCAGGCCCGCGGTCCCGGCGTCTTCGACATGAAGGCCGGTGTCGTCCAGGCCGTGGCCGCACTCGCCCTCCTCGGGCCGACCGTCGGCGACAGGACCGCCGGCCTGCTGCTCACCACCGACGAGGAGATCGGCTCGGGCACCTCGCGCGACCTCATCGAGGACGCCGTGCGCGATGCGCGCGCGACGCTGGTCTTCGAGCCGTCGATCGAGGGCGATCTCAAGAGCGCACGCAAGGGCACGTCCTGGTACGTCGTCGAGATCACCGGCCGGGCCGCGCACGCCGGCCTGGATCCCGAGCGCGGCATCAACGCACTCGTCGAGGCGGCCGCGCTCGTGGGCGACTGCATCGGCTGGGCGGATCCGGCGGTGGGCACCACCGTGAACCCCACGACGGCTCGCGCGGGAACCACCGACAACACCATCCCCGACCGCGCGGTCGTCGGCATCGATGCGCGCGCCTGGTCCGCGGAGGAGCAGCAGCGCGTCGACGCGCTCGTGCGGGGCTGGGGCCCGGCGCATCCGGAGGCCGGCGTGGCGATCATCGCCGGGGGCATCAACCGCCCGGCGATGGAGGAGGCATCCGGTGCCCGCCTCGCCGCGCTCGCCATGGAGTGCGCGCGGGAGCTGGGCCTGGGCACCCTCGGCACCCGAGCCGTCGGCGGGGCGAGCGACGGCAACTTCACCGCCGCCCTGGGCGTCCCGACCCTAGACGGGCTGGGTGCTGTCGGCGACGGGGCGCACGCCGACCACGAGTGGGCGAGCGTGTCGGCCATGCCGGAGCGCGCTGCCCTCGCGGCCGCGATCATCGCGGCCATCCACGACGGTGCGCAGACGTGACCGACGGCCCCCTCATCGTCCAGAGCGACCGCACGCTCCTGCTCGAGGTCGACCATCCCGGAGCACTCGAGGCTCGCCGCGCCATCGCGCCGTTCGCCGAGCTGGAGCGCGCACCGGAGCACGTGCACACCTACCGGGTCACCCCGCTCGCACTGTGGAACGCCCGCGCAGCGGGCCACGACGCGGAGCAGGTCGTCGATGCGCTCATCACCCACTCCCGCTACGCCGTCCCTCACGCGCTGCTCGTGGACATCGCCGAGACCATGGACCGCTACGGCCGGCTCACCATCGCCCGGCATCCCACCCACGGCCTCGTGCTGGTCACCACGGACCGTCCGGTCCTCGAGGAGGTCCTGCGCAGCGCCAAGGTCAAGCCGCTCGTCGGCGCCCGCATCGACGACGACACGGTGTCCGTGCACCCAAGCGAGCGCGGTCACCTCAAGCAGGTCCTCCTCAAGCTCGGCTGGCCCGCAGAGGACACCGCGGGCTACGTCGACGGGGAGCACCACCCGATCGCCCTCACCGAGGACGGCGGGTCGATGCGCGACTACCAGCGCGATGCCGTCGAGGGATTCTGGAGCGGCGGCTCGGGAGTCGTCGTCCTCCCCTGCGGTGCGGGCAAGACGATCGTCGGCGCGGCCGCGATGGCACGCGCGCAGGCGACCACGCTCATCCTGGTCACCAACACCGTCTCGGCGCGGCAGTGGAAGGCCGAGCTGATCGCGCGCACGACCCTGACCGAGGAGGAGATCGGCGAGTACTCCGGCACCCGCAAGGAGATCCGCCCCGTCACCATCGCGACGTACCAGGTCATGACGACCAAGCGCAAGGGAGTGTTCGCGCACCTGGAGCTCTTCGACACCCGCGACTGGGGGCTGGTGATCTACGACGAGGTGCACCTGCTCCCCGCGCCGATCTTCCGCTTCACCGCCGACATCCAGTCGCGCCGGCGCCTCGGGCTCACCGCGACGCTCGTGCGCGAGGACGGTCGCGAGGGCGACGTCTTCACGCTCATCGGCCCGAAGAGGTACGACGCCCCCTGGCGCGAGATCGAGGCGCAGGGCTGGATCGCGCCCGCCGACTGCGTGGAGGTCCGCGTCACCCTTCCCGACCGGGACCGCCTCGTCTACGCGACCGCCGAGCCTGACGAGCGCTACCGGCTCGCGTCGTCAGCCGAGGTGAAGAACGATGTCGTCGAGGCGCTGGTGCACCAACACGCCGACGACCGCGTGCTCGTGATCGGCCAGTACCTCGACCAACTCGCCGAGCTCGCCGAGCACCTCGAGGCACCGCTCATCACCGGGGAGACCCCGGTCAAGGAGCGCGAGCGGCTCTTCGACGCGTTCCGGCAGGGTGAGGTGCGCGTCCTCGTGGTGAGCAAGGTGGCCAACTTCTCCGTCGACCTGCCCGAGGCGGGCGTCGCGATCCAGGTGAGCGGATCGTTCGGCTCGCGCCAGGAGGAGGCCCAGCGCCTCGGGCGACTGCTGCGCCCGAAGGCCGACGGGCGCACGGCCCGCTTCTACGCCGTGGTCGCGCGCGACACGGTCGACGCCGACTTCGCGCAGCACCGGCAGCGCTTCCTTGCCGAGCAGGGCTACGCCTACCGGATCATGGACGCCGAGGACCTCGATCGAGCGGAGGAGTCGTGAGCCACGAGTCCGAGATCCACATCGCCGGGCAGGCGGTGCGGTTCAGCGAGGTCACGATGGCGATCTACGCGGCCATCACCCTCCTCGGCGTCATCGCGGCGGCGAGCTGGAAGGGACTCTTCGTCGACTACCCCGAGCTCGTCGTCCTCGTCATCGGCACCACGATCACCGTCGCGGTGGCGCACCTGTGGGCCAATGTCGCAGCACACCGCCTGGTGGACCAGCGCCCGATGAGTTCCCCGCAGCGCTGGAAGGAGTTCCGCGTCACCCTGTCGGTGTTCGTCGTCGGGATCCTCGCGCTGGTGGCCCTGGCCCTGTCCTGGACCATCTCCGACGACCTCGAGACGTCGGTGCGCTGGACCATCGGGATGCTCATCCTCGTGCTCTTCGTGGTCGGCCTCGTCGGGTCCCGCAGAAGGGGGGCGACCTGGCCGCGAGCCGTGGGCTGGGGCTGCGTCGACGCCTCGATAGGCGTCGCGGTGCTCATCGCCAAGATCGTGGCGGGCAGCTGAGCCCTACGCGCGAGTGAGGTCCACCGTTCCGTCGATGGTGAACGTGACGCTGTTGATGCCGCCCAGGCCCGGGATCGGGATCGAGATGTCGTTCATCGTCACCGTGCCGCCGAGGAGCAGTTGCGCCGGTTGCTCGGTCGGCTGAGGGGTGGCCGAGACGGTCATCGGGACGTCGACCTGCCCGGCCTTGGCGTTGCCGGAGACCTCCCACGGCTGCGCAGAGGCGGAGCCCTTGGCGTCGAAGAGCAGCCGATCGCCGTCGAAGCGCTTGACGAGCGCCCGGGCCGCACCCTGCATGAGGAAGTTCGACGCCTTGAGCTTCTCCAGCGACATCTCGAGCATGATCTCCACCGTATGCGTCACGATGTGGAGCCGGCCGCCCGTGACGGGGGCGGTCACCTCGAGCGACGTCATGCCGATCTTCTCGGTCTGCAGGGTGATGAGCGCACCGGGCTTGATGTCCCAGGTTCCAGAGTTCGTGGTCACGGGGATCAGCCTGCCATGCCGGAGACTCACCGCCCGGGGAGGAGCACCGCGGTCCGGCATTCCCCTGACAGGGGCTGCCCCATGTGCTTCCATGCGCTGGGAGCGGCCCCGGGCGCTCCCCAAGGCTCCGGGAGGGCCCATGAAGAGGATCGTCGTCCTGGCGGGCGCCGTGAGCGCCGCACTCGTCCTGGCCACCAGCCCAGCCCTCGCAGGACCCGAGCGGCTCAGCACCTCGTGGACGCCGCACCCGGTCAAGGGATTCTCGGGCGATCTCGGAGTGGACCAGCCCAAGGTGGACTCCTCCTCGGCCGGGGTGCCCACCGCGGCGTGGTTCGCGTCCAACCAGGAGGTCGTGGTCTCGACGTACGACGGCTCCTCCTGGGGATGCCCGATCATCCTGCCCGTGGGACTCAAGGGCGACGGGCCCCCCGACTTCGACACCGGCGCCGACGGGACCGTTGCTGTCGGGAGTCAGGCGCCGGGACACGACGCCTGGGTCTACGTCAGGCCTGCCGGACAGCCTGCATTCACCGGGGTGGGCACGGGGACCAGCTACCCGTCCGACAGCGAGACGTCGGTCGCCACATCTGGGGTCCGCACCGTGGCCGTGTGGACCAGCGAGTCCAGGCTGATCGGCGCCGAGTTCCTGCCTGGAGCGACGTCGGCGAAGCCGCGACTGCTCGCCACGGATGTCGGCCTCCGATTCCAGAAGATCCGCATGGATGCCGACGGAAACGCCGTGGTCGTGTTTCGTTCGACACCGGACGACGGGACCGGCGACATCACCCAGAATTGGCTGCTCTGGCCCGCAGGGCAGGATCCGACGCCCCCTCAGCGCTTCGACATGGACTCCCCGACGGACTTCGTGGACATCGGGGCGTTCCAGGCAAGCCCATCCGGCCGTGTCATCCTCGCCGTCTACGACAACGGCTACAACGACGTAGACCAGCCCGCCCAGGTCGTGGCGTTCACGGGCACCACGACGACGGGCTTCGGGCCCCCACACGTCGTCGCCGGTGCCGAGACGCTTCGGACCGGGGCCATCGTGACGGCCATCTCCCAGGACGGGGCACACGCCACCGTCGCCTACCGCGAGGACCTGGAGGACAACACGGGCGTGGGACGCCTGCACGCGCTGGACCCCGTCACGGGAGCCGTGCTGTCCTCGGGGAGTTTCGACGCCCACCCGAGGGACGAGATCGACTTCTTCAAGGTCCTGCAGATGGGCCCCACGGCCTACGCCTCGTGGATCCGGACGCAGAAGCCCGGGGGCATCGTGATGTTCGACGGCACGTCCGTCACCCAGGCCATGTCCAACATCAGGGGGTCGTGGATCGGCCTCTTCCCCGCCGGGGGGGAGCCGCGGGCGTACTGGTCCGCCGCAGGCACCTTCACCTCGACCCTTCCGCACAAGGCCCTCAGGGCGAAGCCCACGATGACGACCGTGCGAGTAGGCGCTTCCGGGGCGATCACGGTCAAGGGCAAGGTCACTCCCGCGGCGGCCGCGACGGCGTGCGCGGGCGCCACCGCGTCCATCGCCGTGGCGAACGCCAACCCGTCCATCCCCGGCGTCGCCGCAGGCGGGGCCATCATCGGTAAGGGCGGAGGCTACTCCTGGTCTCTGCGCCGATCGGACCTCAAGGGCTGCACGAGGGCGAAGGTGACAGTGTCGCTACGGACGCCCGACTCGGCCACACCCGTCGCCGTGAGCAAGACCGTGCGATGCAGGCGATGAGGGTCGGGGGCATCTAGCCCCGCACGCGCTCGCGCTGCGGGTCGTAGAACGGCGCGAACTGCAGGGTGGCCGGATAGGCCACGCCGTTGACGACGACCTCGAAGTTTCCGGTCGCCAGCCAGTCGGCGGTGACCCCGTCGGGGTTGTCCACCGTGGCGAGGCCGACCGATGAGCCCACCGTGTGCCCGAATCCGCCCGCCTGGAGGTGCCCGACCCGCACTCCGTCCCGATGCACCGGCTCGCCGCCGTGCAGCAGGGGGTCGGGATCGTCCACGCGCAGCGGGACCAGCCGGCTCGTGCGGTCGGCGCGCAGCTTCTCCAGCGCCTCCCTGCCTCGGAACGCCGTGGGCTTGTCCCAGGCGACGGCGAAGGCGAGGCCCGCGGAGACGGGCGTGTCCGTGACGTCGATGTCGATGCCGTAGTCCCGGTAGGCCTTCTCCAGCCGCAGCCCGTGCATCGCGGCGAGCCCGACCGGCCGGAAGCCCAGGTCGCCCCCGGCGGCCTCGAGGACCTCCCACACCGACTGCGCCTGGTCGCAGGGGATGAGCAGCTCGAATCCCAGTTCGCCGACGTAGGTCACGCGCAGCGCGCGAATCCGCGAGTACCCCACCTCAATCTCCCGGGTGGTGAGATAGGGGAAGGCCTCCTCGGACAGGTCGTCGGGGCTCACCCGCTGGAGCAGCTCGCGCGAGCGCGGGCCCTGGACGGAGAGCAGGCAGTACGCCGAGGTCATGTCCGTGACGGTCGCGAACTCCCCCTCGCGCGGCTCGTCGCGGAGCATCCGGTGCACGCGTCGATGTGCGAGGTCGGAGACGACGACCATGAACTCCTGCTCGCCGATGCGCGAGACCGTGAGGTCCGCCTCGATGCCCCCGCGCTCATTGCACCACTGGGTGTAGACAACGCCGCCCACCTCGCCGATGACGGCGTTCGCACTGAGCCGGTCCAGGATCGCGGCCGCATCGGGGCCCTGCACGAGGAACTTCGACATGAGCGTCATGTCGATCGCGCCGACAGCCTCGCGGATGACCCGGTGCTCGCTCGCCACCCAGGGTGTCCAGAAGCCACGACCCCACGTCTGCGGGATCTCGCGCTCCGCTTCGCCGTCGGGGTAGAACCACTCGACGAACTCCCAGCCGACGGACACCGCGAAGTGCGCTCCGTGCCGCACCCACACGTCATGGAGCGGCGAGCGACGCAGGTTGCGCGCGGTCCGGGGATGGTAGGTGGGATAGGTGCCATCCCCGAAGAGCACGCCGAGCTGCTCGACAGTGCGTTCAGCTCGGAAGCGGCGCGAGTTCTCGACCGGGGTCGCGCGCTCGACCGTGTAGCCGGCGATATCGACCGGGCACGCACCGTCGACGATCCACGACGCCATGAGGCTGCCGACCCCGCCGGCCTGCAGGATGCCGAGCGAGTTGAGGCCGGCCGCCACCCAGAGACCCTGCATCTCGGGCGCCGGGCCGAGCAGGGGGGCCACGTCGGCCGTGAAGCTCTCGGGACCGCAGAAGAACGTGCGGATGCCCGCGGAGTCCAGGGCGGGGATGCGCTGCATGGCCTTGTCGAGGAACGGCGTCATGCGATCCCAGTCGGGGGGGATCGTCCCGAACGCGAAGTCCTCGGGCGCGCCCTCGGGGTGCCATGCCGCGCCGACCGGCTCGAAGAGCCCGACGAGCATCCCGCCGCCCTCCTCGCGGAAGTAGCCGTAGCAGTCGAGCTCCTCGATGATGGGCAGGTCGCGATGGATGCCGTCCATGGGCTCGGTGAGCAGGTAGTAGTGCTCCGCCGCCTGGAGGGGCACGTCGACTCCGATCGTGGCCGCCAGCTGACGCGTCCACAGCCCCGCCGCGAGGATCACGGTGTCCGCCTCCACCGTGCCCGCGTCGGTGCACACGCCGGTGATGCGCGGCCGGCCCCCTGATCGCTGCGCCGGCGCCCAGGGGAAGCCGGGGCCGCGACTGCCCTCCGCGATCGTGGCACCGCCCATCTTCGCGCCCTTGGCCAGTGCGGTGGCCACTCCGACGGGATCCGCGCGACCCTCGTCGGCGACGTAGGAACCCCCGATGAGGTCGTCCACCTTGGCCATGGGGAAGAGCTCTGCGATCTGCGCGGGCGTCACGAGCTGGTTGGGCACGCCGAAGCCGACCTGGAAGTCGCGTTCGCGGACGATCGCCTCCATGCGCTCGGGATTGCCGGTGACCGACAGGTGCCCGACAGCCCTGAATCCCGTGGAGTGGCCGGTCTCCTCCTCCAGGCGGGCGTAGAGGTCGCGCGAGTACCGGCACATCCATAGCGACGTCTCGTCGTGGAAGCCCGCGCTCGTGATGAGGCCCGCCGCATGCCACGTCGTGCCCGCCGTGAGCGCGTGCTTCTCCAACAGGAGGACATCGCTGACGCCGAGCTTGGTGAGGTGGTAGGCGATCGAGCAGCCGATAGCACCACCTCCGACGATGACGACAGAAGCTCGGTGCGCCGGCAGAGCCGGCCCTGTCGAACTCGCCCCTGCGGGCAACTCGCTCACGATTCCTCCTCGTTACAGGGTGCCGGCGAATGACCCGAGGTCGGTGGCCTGCCCCTGGCGCTTCGACCACCGACGGTAGAGGAGCCATCCCAGGATGATGACGAGGGTCGAGACCACGAGGATGATGGTGGCCATGGCATTGAGCGCGGGCGTGGGCGCCGCCCGTGCCGTCTGGTAGATCCGCATCGACGTCGTCTCGGTGGACGCATCCGACGAGAGATAGCGCACGATGACGAAGTCGTCGAGGACGTCGGCGAAGACGAGGATCGCGCTCACGAGGATTGCGGGGAAGAGCATCGGCAGGATGATGCGGCGTACGGCGCCAATCGCACTCGCGCCGAGGTCCCTCGCGGCCTCCTCGTAGTGGCTGCCGATGGTGAGCAGGCGGGCGCGGCAGATGACGATCGGGTAGGCGAGCTGGAACGTGACGAGGCCGATGACCTGCGCCCACGTGCCCAGGCCGAAGGGTGTCGCGAGGTAGGTCACCATGAAGAGCAGCCCGATCGCCAGAGCGATCTCGGGGATGACGAATGTGATGAGCGCGAGGAAGTTGGCCCCCGAGGGGATGCGGCCGCGCCAGCGGTCGAGCGCCAGGGCGAAGAGGACGCCGAGCGGGACGGTGATGAGCGTGGCGAGGATCGCCAGCAGAACGGTGTGGGACAGCGCATTGCGTATCGACTCGTCGTTGAGGACCGACCCCGTCGGGTCCCAGGTGTACCAGCGCAGGGAGAAGCCCTGCCACGTGCTGCGCGAGCGTCCCGCGTTGAAGGAGAACAGCACGGTGATGGCAACCGGGACCAGGGCCCACAGGAGGTAGACCGCGGTGATCGTGGCGAGCCCGTACGCGCGGGCATCGGAGCTCCCGCGCACGCGGCGGCGGCGCTTCCCTCCCTGGGCCTCGTCGAGGATGGCCTCGGCGGGTGCGGCGGACACGGTCATGAGCGCACCTCCGCCCGGGCGTTGCTCCGCGTGTAGAGCACCATCGGCACGAGAAGCACGAGGAGCACGAGGATGAGCAGGGCGCCGGCCTGGCCCGCCTGCCCAGGCGCGACGATCGACAGGTTGATGAGGTTGCCGATCATCGCCGTGCTCGGGGACTTCGACAGCATGTCGGACGTGAAGTAGTCGCCCATCATCGGCAGCGCGATGAGGAGCGATCCCGCCACGATCCCGGGCACGCTCAGCGGAAGGATCACCCGGCGGAACACGTCGAAGCCTCCGGCTCCCATGTCGCGAGCCGCCTCGAGCAGGCTGGGATTGATCCGGTCGAGGGAGGCGAAGAGCGGCAGGAGCATGTACGGCACGTAGCCGTAGATAAGGCCCATGACGACGGTGAAGGGATTGCCGCTCAGCCAGTTGATCTCCAGCGGGATCAGGCCGCCGAGGGTGATGATCTTGTTGACGAGGCCGTCGGGCTGCAGCAGGTTGATCCACGCCAGCATGCGCATCATGTAGGAGATCCAGAACGGCGCGATGAGGAGCGCGAGCACGAGCCCGCGGTACTTCCCCGCGTAGCGCGCGGTGAAGTAGGCGACGGGGAAGGAGATCACGAGGCACGCCGACACCGCGATGGCGACGTACGCGAAGGTCCTCAGGACCGCGGGAAGGTAGAAGTTGTTGGGGCCGAAGAGGCGATCCCACACCACCTCCACCTGCGTGAACTGCCACTCCAGCGGGTTCCAGATGGGGATCGGGGTGCGGAAGATCGGATCGACCGTGCCGAAGGCCACGCAGAGGACGACGTACAGCGGGACGAGGAAGAACAGGCCGATCCATACGATTGCCGGGAGGCCCAGGATCGGCCACAGCAGTCGGGTGGAGCGGTCCTTCACATCAGGCCCCGGCCTTGAACTGCTGCCAGATGGCCTGGTACTCGCCCTCGACCTCCGGCGGCAGCTCCAGGAGCGGGTAGCCCACCTGGAACCACTCGGGCTTCACCACCGCGGTCGCGAGGTTCTCGGGGATGTAGCCGTCGGCGACCATCGTCTCGGGCGTGAGCGACCGCAGCGGAGGCTGGTAGCCGACCCACGAGAAGTTCTTCAGGGAGATGTCGTTGCCCAGCATGAAGTTGAGGAAGTGATGGGCGAGCACGGGGTTCTCCCCGCCCTTGAGCACCACCATGAAGTCGTTGTTCACCATGCCCCTGCCGTTCGGCGGGCTCCAGTAGCGCAGCACCGAGGGATCGACCCCCTCGGGCATGTAGTACTGCCCGGTGATCATGTCGCCGGACCAGCACTGGGAGAGCGACAGCACCCCCTCGGGGATATCGGTGTAGCCGGTGATCGTGACGCGTGGCTGGCTGAGCGACTGCATCTCGAGCATGGCGTCGCGCGCCGCTCCCAGAACGGCCGGATCGGCGCTGTTCACGTCCGTTCCGCCGTCGCGCAGGATCGTCATCCCGATGACCTCGCGGTCATCGTCGAGGACCGCAATCTCGCCGGCGTACTTGGAGTCCCAGAAGACGTCGTACGGATTGGGGCGCGCCCCGATGTCCTCCGGAATGAGGTCGCTGCGCCAGCCGATGCCGGTCGTGTAGATGACGTAGGGCACGGTGTACTGCCACTCGAGGTCGTACCAGGGGTTCTGGAACTCCTGCCAAACGTCCTCGATGTTGGGGATGTAGTCGTGGTTGAGCGGGCGGATGAGGTCGCCGTAGACGAGCTTGGCGATGGAGTTGTAGGAGAGGAACGACACGTCGTAGGGGGCGCCGCCGGTCCTGATCTTGGTGAGCGCCTCGGGGTAGTCGTTGAAGGTGGAGTACTCGACCTTGACGTCGTAGTCGGCGTACTCCTTCTGGAAGTCCTTGAGCACGGCCTTGTCGAGGTAGTCGGGGTAGGTGAAGATCCGCAGGGTGGCCCCGGCCTCGGGCTCCAGGCCGCTCGCGATGGGCTCGTTGCCGGGGTTGATGGGCCACTTCACCGGGTTCTGAGGCGAGGCGATCTGCAACTGGGTGGGCGAGGGAGCCGGGGCGGCACCGCTGGATCCGCCCGACGGGGTTGCCGCGCTGGAGGGCCCACCGAGCGGCTGCTCGCGGGCGCAGGCGGATAGCGCCCAGGCTCCCGGCACCGCGAGCGCCGACGCCTGGAGCAGGCGACGACGGGAGAGCGGGCGGCGTGGCTGGCTCATCGGATCCCTCGACTTCCCTCGGGGCGTGGCGGGTGCTGCCTAGACTGAGCCACCGTCCACGCTTTGGCAAGGACTTCCGACGCTTCCCCCCGGAGGATCGACATGCGACTCGAGCACGGCGGGCGAGTCCAGTTGGTGGACCTGGAGAAGTCGTACGGCGAGGTCCCGGCGGTGCGGGGCATCGCGCTCGACATCGCGGCGGCCGAGTTCTTCAGCCTCCTGGGTCCCTCCGGATGCGGCAAGACGACCACGCTGCGCATGATCGCGGGATTCGAGACCCCGACGTCAGGGCGCATCCTCATCGACGAGGCGGACGTCTCCCGGGTGCCCCCCAACGATCGCCCCGTGAACACCGTCTTCCAGAACTACGCGCTCTTCCCCTTCATGTCGGTGGAGGACAACGTCGCGTTCGGCCTGCGCTACCAGAAGGTCCCCAAGGCGGATGCCCGGCGCAAGGTGGCCGAGGCACTCGAGATGGTGCGGATGTCGCAGTACGCGCGGCGCAAGCCCGGCCAGCTCTCCGGAGGGCAGCAGCAGCGCGTAGCCCTGGCCCGAGCCATCGTTCTGAGCCCCCGCGTCCTCCTGCTCGACGAGCCCCTGGGGGCCGTGGACGCGTC